>CAYYKC010000132.1:0-5404 GCA_964471605.1 uncultured Akkermansia sp.
TCAGTGACCCCGCCCTACAGTGGCATTTCCCAAACTTTCAAACTACAATTTATCGCACACGCGGCCTTCCCTTTCCCGTTGACAGCCCGCTCGGAACGTGGTAAAATACCCTCGTCCGCGGATATGATGGAATTGGTAGACGTGTAGGATTTAGGTGATGTCACCTCAGTGAAGGTTTTTTCTACAATGCGTTAATGATGCAAGGAGGTTGCTTATGGGCATTCAATCTATTCCTAGATTAACAGCAAAAGTCCGTCAGCAAATCTTAGATCAAAATAACGGACGTTCGATTACAACATATTCTGAAGGAAAGAACTATCGGGAAGAAAGAGTATACACTATCAGTGATGGCCAACTGTTCGTAAAAGAATCTGGTGATACTTCTTGGTCTGACAGTAGATATAGTCAAGAGCGGCCTGCTAGCGACGAAGAGACTCATCGCTTCTTATATAACCATTGTTGGAAACTGAATCTTGATGGTATCGAATAAACTATGTAAAAAGCAGGTTTACCTGTTTTTATAAATTGTGGATTAAGCGAAACGCTCCACCTCGGATACCTCTCCGTGTAAAAATCAGAGGCACAAAAGAATATGCGGGCATGGTGGAATTGGTAGACTCGGTGGATTTAGGTTCCTCTGTCTTTGACGTGCAGGTTCGAGTCCTGTTGCCCGCACCACGAACAAAATGGCAGTCCATTTATATGGATTGCCGTTTTTTCTTATGGATTTCTAAATTTTTCAAAAAATCCATAATCCTTCACACCCCAGAAAGGGTGACATCATCCCAATATAGTGCGTCTACCAATTCTGCCGTTTTCCGTTAGGGAGGATGATTCTATCCATTCTAGGAAGTATGGCAGAAAAAAGCACCCGCCGAAGCGGGTGCTAAAGATGGCTAATTGATGATATGCCCCTATAATGCCAGGACCCGCAGGAAAGGAAGTGATCTTCATGAATTCAGCAAACTAGAATTAACAAAATATTAGCTTTGGACACAGTTTTTCTCAAAGTCGAACTCAATATCACCATTTTTGAAATGTAAACGATAGTCATTAGCCATCATTTCTTTCATAAAATCAAGTGCCAGGACAATTACCATGCCTGCGAGCACAGAACCGCCGTTTTCATTGAGAACACGCTTGCAAACCTGAGAAACAACACCAGTGGAACCGTTAGCAACAATAATGTTATTCATTTATTTCCTCCATAAAAATCAATTTTCTCAATCAGCCATACTTTTTTGGAGGAGATGGTCAAATTATAGCACATTTGTGAAGGAAAACCAAGAGGAGTAATCTCTATACTCTGCAATTATTTGTTTGGGTTTGTATAGTGGTGATAATTGCCTGATCCTCCGCACAGAAAAATCAGGAACGACCTGTGGGCCGTTCCCGATTCTGCTGTTGGCTACAAATGGCGCAAATACCGTCGTTATTTTGCGGATTGGATGCGCATCATCAGCAGTTCGTCGATGTCCTCTTCGGTCTGGTGGATTTCCTCCCGCAGCCTAGCGATTTCTCGTTCCAGGGCGGGCTGGCGGAGAGACAACTGCTTGTACAGCCGTTGCAACTCTGCCTGCTCCTTTTCCCAGCTTACCCGGAGGGATTCTGCGTACTTGACCACTTGGGCATCCAGGCATTCTTCACGGATACGGTGGGAGGAGCAGAACTCTTTGCCGTGGTTGTGGTATCCCTTGCACACATATTCCACCCGGCGGCTGCCGTTCCAGTATCGGATCATCGGCACAAAGGGTTGACCGCAGTTGCCGCAGGTGAGAAGGCCTGAATATCGGTGCGCCGCCCGGTTCTCAAAGGCCGGTCTGGCTTTCTGCTTCAGCAAAGCCTGCGCCTGCTGCCATTCCTCCTTGGTGATGATCGCCGGGTAGAAATCTTCATGTCTCTGCCAGTGTTCCGCAGGAACAGGTTTCGCCTTTCCGCTGCGGGTTTCCGTCCGGTGGTTGATCAGCACGCCTGTGTAGCCTTCATCCATCAGGACATTCTTCACGCTGACATAGGTCCACACATACTGCCCGGACGGGTCTTTCCGGGAAGTATAGAATTCCTTTCCATACCGCTCCGCTCGGAGCTGGGCCGGTGTCTTTCGCCCCAGGCGGTTCAGCCTGCGGGCGATTTCTTTTTGCCCGACGCCTTGGAGGTAGTAGTCATAGATCAGCCGCACCGTTTCTGCGGCTTCCGGGTGCTGGTGGATGCAGTTGGTGTTCCTGTCCTTCCAGTAGCCAAAAGGTGGGGTGATTACTAGCCCCACCTTCTGTTTCTCCCGGTATCCATGGCGGATCTTGTTGCTGATGTCCTTGGCATAATAGTCGTTCATCAATCCCCGGACACCAATAATCAGGTCATCTTCATCAAGGAGCGTATTAAGATTTTCCGTCACTGACAGAACCGCCACTCCTTGCTGGCGCAGATAATCGATGAACAGGGCAGTCTGGGTCTTATGCCTGCCCAGCCGGGACAGGTCTTTGACGATGATGGCATCCACCAGTCCCCGCTCTACCGCTTCGGTGCATTGGTTCAGGCCACGGCGGTCAAACCGCATTCCGCTGACATTGTCATCGGAGGATTCCCCCACAATCTGGAACCCCTGACGGTGGGCATAGTTCCTGCCAATCTCCATCTGATTGGTCAGAGAATCCATCTCTGCATCGTCATCGTTGGAAAGTCTGCCATAGATCCATGCCCTCATGTGTTACACCCCAATCAGTTCTTCGATTTCGCTGCTGGTCAGCACACCGTTCTCGTAGGAATCCGTGTGGTTCCGGAAGGGAGCTTTGATGTGGATATCCAGGGAAAGTCCACCCTCATTTTCATGCACATAGATTTTATCAACCAGCAGCCGCAGGTGTGCTTCCGTCAGGTTCCCGTCTGCTAGAATATCGTCGATGAGACCGATATCCTTTCTCAGCTTCGCCTGTCGGGAGCGGATGACCTGGCCGATATTTTCAAGTTCTGCGATCCGCTTCTTTGCCTGGGCGATTTGTTCCTCCCGCTTGGCAATCATACGGTCATACCGCTCAGCGTTGGCTTTGTCCCGAATCCGTTCCATCAAAATCGTTTCCACCTCTTCCTCTAACAGGTCGATGCGATCCTGTTGTTTCTTTATCTGCAACACCGTGCTGTCTGTTTTGGGCATCCAGCTTTCAATTGCAGTTTCCAGCTTGTCCCACAGCGATTTGTATTGATACTTGGTATTCAGCAACTCTTGCTTGAGCACCTCATCCAGAAATTCCTCCCGGATGGCATGGGTGGAACAATGCTCCTTGCCATAGCGGTGGTAGGTGCTGCAAATGTACTCCACCCGGTCACCGGCTTTCAGCTTGACTCGCTTTCCGATGAAGCTTCTGCCACAGTCCCCGCAGAGGATCAGCCCGCTGTAACGGTGGATGCGCTGATCCGGTGCCGCCCGGACATTCTGTTCCTTTCTTTGCTGGATAAGAAATTGCACTTCCTCCCATAATTCCCTTGGTATGATCACGGGGAGAAAGCCTTCGTGGCGGAACTGTTCCTCCGGGTCGGTATATCGGAAAGTCTTATTGATCTTATTCCGTTCGCTTTTGTGACAGATCAGCGTTCCGGTGTAGGCTTCCTCCTGCAAGACCCGGCTGACCATGGTAGCATCCCAGAGATACTTTTTGAGAATTTTCTCCTGATTTCTGGGCATCTTTTTTCCAATTAGCTCCAACTGCATTTTCGCCGGGGTCTTATGGTTTTGCTCGTTGAGCATTCTTGCAATGGCCTTAAAACCCATACCGCTGATATAGCTGGAATAGATCAGTCGAATTGTGTCTGCCGACTCAGGGACAATAATTACTTGATTTGTATTCTTATCTTTGAAATATCCGAAGGGCGGTGTGATGACGATGCCGTTTTTCTGCTTCTGCCGGTAACCTGTGCGGACACGGCGGCTGCCATCTCTGGCATAGAAGTCGTTCACCAGGCCCTTGAATCCGATGATCAGGTCATCGTTTTCGTTGAAGGTGTCGATACCTTCCGTGGCGGAAAGCACACGCACGTTATTCTCCCGAAGGTAGTCGATAAATAGTGCGGTCTGGGTTCGATGCCGTCCCAACCGGGACAGGTCTTTTACCACAATGGCGTCGATACGTCCTGTATCTACCACTTCGTAAATTTTGGCTATGCCCTCCCGTTCAAAGTGCATACCACTGACATTGTCATCGAAGGATTCTCCGATGATTTCGTGACCATTGCTGATCGCATAGCTTTCAATGATACTGCGCTGATTTCGGAGAGAATTGAGTTCGTCATCCTCGTCACGGGACAGGCGGTAGTACAGCCATACTCTCATGGTTCTTTTCCTTTCTGCTATGGTGTATGCGCTTTCGACAGCACACACCATAGCACAGAGTATTGACAATAGCTACGGAAACCTTCTAGGCTGCGCCAGATTCTACCTTATCAACAAAATCCTCTTTTGTAATCTTGGCAGGATCAGCCACAGTCAGATAGTCCCGAACCAGGGTATTCAGGAAGAAAAGGAAGTCTTGTTCCTTTCCCCCGTATGTAAATTTTACGCTTGTAACGGTTGCCTTTTTGGCATTCCACCATCCTCTCTTGGTTTACTGCATCGATTGATGCTCACGACTGTGTTCTTCCATTTCGGACTGCTTCTCCCGTAGAGCTTCCGCTGCAGCGATAGCCAGACCGATTGCGATTCCTAAATTATCCGCACTACGTTTGGCATCCATTTCCCGGTTCCGTTCTTCGGGATTGTCCGAGGTGCCCTTCAGCCGGGAAAGACTACCGACCAGAGCAGCGGTACCAGCTCCAACAGAACCAGGGCTGCCGAAGGAATCAGGGAAATCCAGATCAGCTTCTTGCTCCACTGGCGCATATGCGCTTCTTCTTTGGAGAGTGCTTTGGAAAAGTCCTCGCTCGCTTTCCCAACCTGTTTCTCCAAATTATTCCCCGTGGTCTCGATGGAGGTGCGGAACTCCGTCGTCCGAACCTTCATATCGTCCAAGTGCATCTGCATCATCGTCCGTTGCCGGTCCAGGGTCTTTTCCAATTCCTCCCGCGTTGCCAGGGTCTGCATCTGATCCAAAAACTGCGACTGCATTTCCAGAATTCCATCCATGGAACGCAGTGCGCTGATCCAGTTTTTCTCGGTAACCAGAAAGGCGGGTTCTACTTTGGCTGCGGCACTCATATCCTGCTTGGCCTGTTTTTTCAAATCCGGATAGGATTTGGTTCCGTATTCTGAATTCAAGATCCATATTCTCCTTTAAGTATTTTGCTTCGTGCAGCCGGATATCTCTGCACCGTTTCCCCTCCGGGGTTGTGTAGGTGATGTATTTCCGGTCCTTATCCCAGCGAACCAAGTAGCCTTCCATCTCCATCAGCTCGATAAAATGTGCCCTGCTTCTGG
>CAYYKC010000133.1:0-5318 GCA_964471605.1 uncultured Akkermansia sp.
CCGCAGGCGAAACGGCGTTTCCTCGTTGGGTTCGATTTTTTTTGAGGCAATGCGCCCTCTGACGGATAGTGCGTAAGGCGTAATTTGCGCTTGCGTCGTGTTCCCCTGGCGGTGTATACTGGGAGCATGTTCAAGAAACTCATTACCGGAGTTGTGCTGGCTGCCTGTGTGGTGCCTGCTTTTGCCGCCGTGGAATGGATGACGGATATAGAGGCTGCCAAGACCAAGGCAGCGGCAGAGAATAAGGCTCTGCTGCTTGATTTCACCGGGTCTGACTGGTGCGGCTGGTGCATCCGCATCCGCAAGGAGGTCTTTGATAAACCCCGCTTCGAGGAGTACATCCGCGACAAGTTTGTGCCCGTGGAGATTGATATCCCCAATAACCCGAACTTCGATGCCTCCCTCCGTAAGCGTAATGAGGAACTGTGCAATCAGTACGTCGTTCAGGGTTTCCCCACCATTCTGGTGACGGATGCTCAGGGGACTGTTGCCGGTGGTTTCGTGGGTGGTATTATTAACCCGGTGAAGGTGGAGACCATCCTGAATGCCGGTCTGGCCAATGCCCGCAAGCTGGAAGCTGCACAGAAGCTTTCCGGTGTGGAGAAAGCCAAGGTGCTGGCAGAGGTGTACCAATCGCTGCCGGAGGATCTGAAAGGCTCAGCTCAGCCCATTCTGAATGAAATCCTCGTGTTGGATCCGCAGGATACGGTCGGTTTGGCCAAGATGGCCGGAATCCGTGCCCAGAAGGAAGAGTTCCGCAAGGGGCTCAGCACCATTGCGGATGAGGCGGCTCTGAAGAAGTACCTGGAGGAGTCTCTGGCGGTGGCATACCCGGAGAATCGCTCCATGCTGCTCAACGTGAAAGGCTCTCTGCTGATGAATACGGCTGAGACGGAGGCTGATGTGGTGGCTGCCCGCGAGGTGTTGCTGGAGGCCGCCGGGGACGATGCCGCCCGCCGCGCCCAAGTGGAGAAAGCTCTCTCTGACCCCGCCGCCGTGCTGAAGCAAATCAAGGCCTACCGCTCCCGCAGCGGAAGATAACAGCCTCAATTTCATTTTCTCCGGGCAGCTGTCGCAATCCTGCGGCGGTTGCCCGTTTGTTTTGTGCCGAGACAACAAAAATGCGCAGCATTCCGGGTGGGATGCTGCGCGGGGAAAGCGATGGTTCCGGGATTACTTCAGGGCATCGAAAGCACCCTTGAAGAAGTAGTATCCCCAGCCCCAATCAGGGTCGCCGGACCAGTCCGGGTCATAGTGGTGGCGCGGCTTGAGGAAACGCTCCGGGTGGGGCATGAGACCCATGGCGCGGCCGGAGGGGTCCTGCAGGCCTGCAATACGGAGCTCAGAGCCGTTGTGGTTGTCGGCGTATTGAAGGGCCACACATCCGCTGTCCAGGTATTTCTGTGCATCACCGGGCTCGCAGACGAGGCGGCCTTCCGCATGAGCGGAGGGGAGCTCGAATTCCTGCGGCAGATAGGTGGTGTAGGGGCTGGTGGGGGAAACCTTCACCAGCTTGTCCCACATGCACTCGAAGCGCTCGGACTTGTTCCAGATGAGGGAAGCCTTGGGCAGGATGCCCAGCTTGGTGAGAATCTGGAAACCGTTGCAGATACCGAAGAGGAAGCCGCCGTTGTCGAAGTGCTTGTGCAGGGCATCGCCCAGGAAGCGCTCGGTTTCCAGCTGGGCCAGACGGCCGCTCATCACATAGTCACCGTAGGAGAAGCCGCCGGAGAATACCACCAGCTGAGCCTTGGCCACGTGAGCAGGCGTTGCGGTGGCAATGGGTTGCACCTGGGTGGAGAATCCTGCGGCGTTCAGCGCGCGGGCGGTCTCCACATCACAGTTCGTGCCCGGGTATTTCAAAAGTAAAGCGTGAGGCATAATAGAATGACGAGTTGCGATTTACGAGTTGCGAATGATAGGCTGCTGATTATCAATAGAAAGGAGTGAGACCATTCTTCCAGATATTCTTCAGCTCAGCGATTTCGGCCTGCAGCACGGTGGTGCCGGCGGCGGTGATGGTGAGCTTGCCGTCTGTCGTGGCAGAGCCGATGCGGGCGCAGGGTGTGCCGGCCATGGCGGCGGCAAACTCGTCTGCCATATCGGGGTCAACCTCCACGAGGAAACGTCCGGTGCTTTCACCGAAGCAGGGCACGGCGTTGTTCTTCCAGCCGCCCGTGGTGGGCAGGGCATCCAGATTCAGGGTGATACCCCCCTTGCCGGAGAAGGCCATTTCCGCAGCAGCCACCGCCAGACCGCCCTCCGACAGGTCGTGGGCAGAGAGTACCAGACCCTGTGTGAGCGCCTTGTCGTAGTACTGCTTGTAGATGGCGAAGTTGGCAGCGCAGTCGGTTTGCGGCACCTTGCAGTCCTTCACGTCCTTGATGCGGGCATAGACGGAGCCGCCCATCTCGTCCTCGGTGTTGCCCACTAGGAAGAGCACGCTGTCGCTGCGGCGCAGGGAGGCGCCGTGTACGTGGGAGGCATCCTCCACCACACCGAAGCCGGAGCAGAGGAAGGTGACGGGAATGTTCACCGGGCCGTCCTCCGTCTCGAAGTAGTTGTAGAAGCTGTCCTTACCGGAGACGTAGGGAGCGCCGTAGGCCAGAGCGGCCTCGCGGATACCCTTGGCGCATTCCACGATGCGGCCCAGCTCGGTGGGGCACTCGGGGTTGCCCATGCAGAAGTTGTCCAGCAGGGCAATCTTGTCCGGATTCGTGCCGGCGAGCACCAGCTGACGCACGGTCTCATCCACCGTGCCGGTGCCCATGGCGTAGGGGTCGGTCTTACCCCACTCCGGCAGGATGGCCAGAGCCAGGGACATGAGCTTGTCGGAACCGTCGATATCAATGACGGAGGCATCCTGAGGGGCATCTGCCGTGGCACCGGCCAGAGGCTTCAGCACGGTGTTGCCCTGCACCTCGTGGTCATACTCGCGGATGATGGGCTCGCGGGAGACGATGGCGAAGTCGCCGAAGAGCTGCTTGAGGTCGCCTGCCAGGTCGGAGTCATCCATAGCCACGCCGGTGTTGGCGGGGGCGGCGTTGAAGACGGAGGTGAGCTGCTTGGTGGGAGCATCATGCAGCTTGGAGTTGTCCATCTCCACCACCAGCTCGCCGTTGTGCCACACGCGCAGCACGCCGGAATCGTTGGATTCGCCCAGTACGGTCATTTCCGTCTGGAAGGTGTCGCAGAGCTTCTGCAGCTCGTCCAGATTCTCCGGCTTGACGGCCAGCACCATGCGTTCCTGAGACTCAGAGAGGAAAATCTGCCAGGAGACCATGTTCGGTTCCTTGAGCGGGGCGCGCTCCAGATACAGGTTGCCGCCTGTCTCGGACAGCATCTCACCCGCAGCAGAGGAGAAACCGCCGGCACCGCAGTCTGTCACGAACTCGATGAGTCCGCGCTCACGGGCCTCCAGAATCACGTCCAGGGTCTTCTTTTCTTCGATGGGGTTACCAATCTGCACGGCCTGCTGGTCCTCGGCGTGGGAGTCCTCACCCATGGCGGCGGAGGAGAAAGTGGCACCGTGGAGACCGTCCTTGCCGGTACGGCCGCCAATGACAACCACAGCCAGACCGGGCTTCATCTCCTTGGCGATATCGGCCTGGGGGATGACACCGGCGGTGCCGCAGAATACCAGCGGGTTATAGATATAGGTGGGGTCGAACTGAATGGCGCCGCTGGTGGTGGGAATGCCCATGCGGTTGCCGTAGTCGCGCACACCGTGTACCACGCCGCGCATGATACCCAGCGGGTGGATGATGTTGTGACCCTCTACCATGCTCTGCGGGGTGTCCGGGGCACCGAAGCAGAAAACGTCCAGGTTGGCGATGGGCTTAGCGCCCTTGCCGGCTCCCAGAATGTCGCGAATCACACCGCCCAGTCCTGTGTTGGCACCGGCATAGGGCTCAATGGCGCTGGGGTGGTTGTGTGTTTCGGCCTTCAGGCACACGGAGAGATTGTCGTCCAGCTTGATGAAGCCGGCGTTGTCCACGAAGCAGCTCAGCACGAAACCGGGCTTGCGGGCCATAATCTCCTTGGAGGGGCGCTGGATGAAGGTCTTGTACATGCTCTTCACCTCCTCCTGCTCACCGTTGACGGTATGCTGAATGGTGGCGGCAAAGATGCGGTGCTTGCAGTGCTCGGACCAGGTCTGGGCAATGACCTCCAGCTCCACGTCCGTGGGGTCGCGGTCAATCTCCGTGAAAATCTGCTGTACCACCAGCATATCTTCCGTGGAGAGGGAAAGTTTCATGTTCTGGCTGAGCTGGGTCAGCTCTGCCTCGCTCAGATTGCGAACAGGTATGGTGCGGTATGTTGCCATATTCGTATCAGAAATCGCTTGGGGTTCTTATTTCACGCTCCAGGTGTGGATGGCGGGGTTGCACACGTCCTTGCAGAAGCGGGCGGACAGTGCCTCGCGGTCGCCCTCACCGAAGATGTACACCTTCTGGGTGATGGTGAGGGTGGAAATGGTGAACGGCAGCCCGGTGCGACCGCGATAGTTGGCCAGAATGGCTTCCTTTTCCAAATCCAGAGCACCTTTCTTGATGCCATAGGAAATGCAGAACAACTCACCCTCCAGAGCGGGGGTGCCGTCCTCCTGCACCTTCTGGGAGATGGAATCCACCAGCACGCGGCGCATGTAATCCTTTGCCGCCTCCACATCGCCCTCGCATTCCACCGTATAGAGTCGCGTGTGGTTGTAGGTCAGCGCGGCCTCAATCGGTGTGTAGAGCAGTTTGTTGGCGTCCGTAGCCGACTGGAAGCGGCTGAATACTTCAAACGTCAATGTTGCCATAATTGATAAAGGAAAACGGCCATCGGTACCGATTGCTGCGGCACCGATGGCCCTGGGGTGAAATCTGTTTACTTCTGCAGACGGCTCAGCACCTCGTTGTAGGCTTCCATGAAGCCGCCAAGTCCCTGGCGGAAGCGGTCCTTGTCCATCTTCTTACCGGTAGTCACATCCCACAGACGGCAGGTGTCCGGCGAAATCTCGTCGGCCAGCACGATGACGGAGGGATCCTCTGCCAGTCGGCCGAATTCAATCTTGAAGTCGATGAGACGGAGGTTGGCCGTCAGGAAGAATTCCTTCAGCGTGTCATTGATAAGCAGGGCAACGGATTTGATGTAGGCAGCTTCCTCTTCCGTGGCGGCACCCATCTCGCGGGCGTAGTCATCGTTGATGAAGGGGTCGCCCAGAGAGTCGTCCTTGTAGGAGAATTCCACGATGGGCTTCGTGAAAGCTGTACCCTCTGCCACGCCCATGCGCTTGGAGAACGAACCGGCGGCCACGTTGCGCACGATAACCT
>CAYYKC010000134.1:0-5148 GCA_964471605.1 uncultured Akkermansia sp.
CACTAAGAGTGCATTTTTTTCAAAAAGTGTTGCATTTGAACTTGCAATTCACCAATTTTCGTCTAAATTGGTCTTTTCGTGCTCGGCAGCTACTTCCAGGAGCTCCTGAGCCTTCTCATCGCCGGCCAGGGCAGCGTTTGCCAGCCAGCCGAGCATGAGCGCTTCGTCTTTGGGAACGCCGATACCGGTCGCATAGCAGCTGCTCATCAGGAGACAGGCCTCTGCATCCCCCTGCATGGCAGCAAAGCGCAGATAGCGCACCGCTTTCTGCGCGCCGTCTGCCCCTCCATACCCGCTCAGGCAGAGTTTGGCACAGAGCACTTGTGCCTCCACGGAGTTTCCCTCTGCCAGAGGCTGAAGCCAGCGCACCGCAGCGGGGAGATTGCCCGCCCTGGTTTCCATCTGCACCAGCGCCAGACAGGCGTTGGGATTTCCGTTCTCCGCCGCGCGACGATACCAATCGCGAGCGGTATCCGCAGAGGTATTCACCCCAAGACCTCGCTCAAAGCACAGTCCCAGAGCCGCCATGGCGCGGTGGTCACCCCCGGCAGCCGCCAGACGAAACCACGGAACGGCAGCGGCAGGCGTCTCCGGCATGCCTTTGGTTCCCGTCAGGATGCGACGCCCCAGCTCATACTGCGCCGGGGCATGCCCCTCATCCGCCAGTTCCTTGAGCAAAGCATTATTGTAACACCCCGTCAACAGGATGCCACCCAGCAGAGCACAGACTGTCAGGATGCGTTTCATGCAGGCAGGAAATAACGTTTCTGACGTTCGGATATCGGCATGCCGAGCATTTCCATGGCGGCAAGCATGTCCTCCCAGACGCTTCGGCGGGCGCTCAGCGCCTCGTTCCTCAGCAGGTAGCTGGGATGATAGGTCACCCGCACGGGCACCCCCTGACACTCCAGCCAGCGTCCGCGCATGGAGCTGACGGAGGCATCCGAGCTGAGCAACGCCTTGGCAGAGCTTCCCCCCAGGCAAACGATGCAGGCCGGGCGAATGGCGCGGATTTCTGCCAGGATGAGCGGCAGGCAGGCGGCTACCTCTTCCGCAGTGGGCGGGCGGTTAGCCGTCCCCTGCTCCGGTCCCATATCCGGGCGGAACTTGCAGACATTGGAAATATAGACCTCGTCACGGGAAAACCCCATGGCGGTCAGGATTTTATTGAGCAGCTGCCCCGCCCGCCCCACAAAGGGCTCGCCCAGGCGTTCTTCATCGTAGCCCGGGGCCTCGCCCACCAGCATGAGCCGCGCATGCGGATTTCCCGTGGCAAAAACCATCGTATCACGCAGTGTTCCCAGACGCAAGGCGGGCTTCCAGTTCTCTGCCCGGCGGCGTAGCAACGCCAGCTTTTCTTCGACGCTCATTTCCGGCGCGGCTGCGGGAGCGGCAGCAGGGGTAGGCAGGCCGCCGCGTCTGGCCTGCAGCATCCAATCACGCAGTATGGAACGGGCATCATCATCCACCGCCAGCCGCTCCTGCCCGCCTGCCATCAGGTGGGTGAGACTCTCCACAGCTAGCTGACGAATGGTGGTCATGGGAACATGTTACACCCGAAACGCCGACAATGCAACCCGGAAATGTAAACAGCTATGCGGACAGCTGAAAAGCTTACAGCTCCAGGAAGCGGATACCGGGGGTCTCCGCAGCCTCTGGGGCAGCGGGGACAGCAGGCGTCCCCTCTTCGGGAAGAACGCCGGGGGGCATCATCTCGCGGAGCATGCGGGCGTGCTCCGGGTTCTGCTGCTCCACCATCTGCAGGATATCCGGATACCACGGCAGCATACAGGTCGAAACGATGTTCAGCGAGGCATAGATGATGGCCGCCGCCAGCAGATAACGGTAGAACGGCGGTTTCTGCACCTGCACCGGCAGGGTGCGGGCGCGGAGGTCCCACGTGGTGATTCCCCGCCGCTTCAGCATAAACAGGGCAATCGGCCCCATGATGAACGGCAGGAGATAGGCCATCATGCCCATCCCCCCGATAAACACCATGAACGAACGCCCCAGCGCCCGTGCAAACCCTATACCGGGTGTCAGCGCCATGGTCTGCTCCCCGGCGACAGTCCCTGTGAACAGGCGTATGCCCATCAGACGCTTGCCGGGAGTTGTCCCGGTGAAATGAAGAGACACGGCCTCCATCCCGATGAGTCCCAGCCAGAACATGGGGCCATACGGTAACAGGTTAATGGAAAACTCTGCCCCCGTCAGGTAAAAAGCAATGAACATTAACGAAGCATAGACAGACATGTCCACCAACCGCGCCATCAGGCGAATCCCTGCGCCCGGGAAACGGAAATCAGGCAGAGGAACCAGATCCGGCATCTCCTGCTCCGATGCCCCCTTCTCTGCCCGAGGCGGCACGGGGGGCAAGGACTCCTCTTCCGCCACCGCCTCCGGGGTTTCCTCCGATTCCGGCTCGGGGGCATCAGCTTCGTCTTCGCGCGGATTCAGGAAATCCGACAGAGCCGGCAGCTCGCGCAGCGGCACCCAGCTGCTGCATCCGCTGTGCCAACCGAGGGTTTCGGCAGAGAGTTCCCCGCTCTGCACCATCGAAATCACATCCGGCACCGTGGAGGGGCCGCATTTCTTCTTATCCTTAATCCAGTAGATATCCATGGGGAGGGTAGAGCAAATCAGTTGGAACGCAACGCACGGGCGGGATCCTGGCGGGACACGATGAAGGCGGGAATCAGCGCCGCCATGGTCACCATCACAAAGGCCTTGAATGCCTGCATGGCAAATGTGGCAGCATCATACTCCGCCGGCAGGGTCAGGCCGTGTGCCTCCATGGGGAACGGATCCATCCCGACGGAAGCCAGGAATGCCTGAATCTCCAATCGATAATACAGCACCAGCAGCGCCAGCAGAATGCCGGACACCGCTCCGACAAAGCCGATGATGACACCCTGCCAGGCAAAAATGCCCATAATCTTACGCGGCGTTGCACCCAGGGCCTGCAGAACGGCAATCTCGCGCTTGCGCTGCATGGACATGGTAAACATGACCGCCATGATGCAGAAGCTGGCAATCAGCGAAATGAAGGTCAGTACAAAGCTCATCATCACGCGCTCATTGGCAATCAGCTTGTACCACTGCTCGAACGAACGAGTCCAGGGCGCGATGTACCAGCGCAGCTCTTTCCCGTCCTCACCGGCTTTCATGGGGGCGAGCACCGCCATCAGCTGCGCCTCGATATCGCCCATGTTGTTGGGGTCGGCCACCCGCACACAGATTCCCTGCGCCTGGCTGTAACCATCCGTGGAATAGCCCATCACATCCTGTGCAATCTGCAGCGGCAGGTACACATTCGGCCCGGGCATGTTCTCCGGAGTCTGATAAATGCCGACCACGCGCAAATCCATGGGCATCACCATCTCGTTGATACTCTTCACCGCCTTGCCATCCTCCTTGTCGCGGTCAAGCGCCGCCAGCTCCTGAGCCGCGGTGCGCCAGCGCTTCTCCTCCTCCGCCGAGAACGGGACACCGCCTGCATGCGCCTGAATCAGCTCAAAAAACACCGTGCAGGCATCCTCCTCGCTCTGTCGGAGCTTGGATGGGTCGAGCTTCGTGATATGCTCCGCGATGGCCGCCAGCCTGGCTTTGTCCGGCACCAGCCCACCCTCGGTTGCGGATGCTCCGTCAAAAAGTGTAGCGACCCCTTCCATGAGCGCCTTGTTCTCATGCGTCTGGAGGGGATTCTGAATCATGGCGTAAATATCGGCCACCTCATCGAGACTGCCCACGGGGGTCAGATGCAGCGAATCCCCCACATACAGCCCGAGCGCCTGCGAAGTGGTGGCGGAGATAACGCATTCCTGATCCAGACCCTCGCCGAAATCGAAAGTACCCTCCCGCAGCATCACCTTCAGCGGCTCGATCTGCCCGGCATTGTGCGGCTCAATCGCGTTGAAACGCACCGTCATCCGGCTGCCGGGAGCCTGTGCAAAAGCTTCATTCTCCAGCTGCGGATACACGCTGACCACACCGGGAATTTGCCGTATCTTCTCCATCACGGCGAACCAGTCCACATATTCATCCGAAAGGCGGACACGCTGCATATCATCACCGGGATAGAGGACAAAATGCGGCGTGAGCGCCAGCACGCGCGATTCCATCTCCTTCTGCAGCCCGCTCATGACCGACAGCACCACAATGAGCACCATCACCCCCAACGCCACACCCGCAAGACAGATAAGCGTAATCACGGAAAAAAGCGTGCGCAGCGGATTCAGGTAGCGCACGGCCAGCATCAGGCTCAGATTTCGTCTCAGTATCTTCATTTGGAGGAAGTGCCAGTATCTCCCAAAACCCGCCCCCGCGCAAGCCTAAACAAAGACATACAGAGCAACCCTACTCTGCCGGGGACGCGGTGGCACTATCCGGCCAACACCCCTGTGCAGCATCCGCCCGGAAGCGAGCATAGATATGAACACCTCCCACCAGTGCCACATAGAACCCCAGCTCAGCAAACTCCTCCACCGCCATATTATTCATCACCCGCTCCCCATACACGCCTAACGCCATACCGGCCGACATCAGAATCACATTCCACACAGGAACCCCCACCTGACGCAACACCTCCCCAATCTGCAGATACAAACGCTTGTACAGGAAATACGCCATCACACCGGCCATGTACCCACCATACAGTACCCGGGCTACCCAGCCATACGGAATCTCCTTCCACTTATAAAAATCATTCACCGTCCCCGGTTTTGCAAAAAACAGAGTCCGGCCGCAATTCACCTCGCGCAGCATCAGCATCACCAGCACCAGCGCCACCACCACAAAAAATCGGCGATGATTCCCGGAGCGCAGACAAAAATAAACCCCAAGCGCCAACACCGCCATCTGCACATTTTCCACCACCCCGTTTTCATAGCCATACTCCACCGGCAGATACACCCCCAGCGGCACACACAACACCGCCACCACAATCGCCACCATCGCTGCCGTATGTAGTCGAAAATCAAAACTCACCCACTTGTTCATAGCTCATTCTTCCCTTGCCGTACACAGAATGCGTACGTTCCCCTTCTAACAACTTTTCCCGGAAAAGTCAAGTTTTTTGTTCCCGTTTTTTAACTATTGAGAGTGGCAAAATTAAATGCGACAAGATGAGGACACAAAAAAGGTGCTCTT
>CAYYKC010000135.1:0-5142 GCA_964471605.1 uncultured Akkermansia sp.
CTCCACCAAACAATGCAAATCCGAACACCTTATTTTTCGTGAAACATTGTTTCGGATTTGTTTTCATAGTAGAGGAAGTCTGACTTCGGTTAGGCTTCCTTTTTCTGTTCCAGCTTGAGTTCCATAACAGCCGCTTCAATGAGATTTTCAATCTCTGCTACATTAAGTGTGAAACCCTTGCTGTTGAGGAACTGCACCACATAATCTTTCTTCTCCTGTCCTCTACCTGTTCCAACATAAATCATTTCTGCCGCTTCGACAGCAATATTTACCCAAAACTTGATAGTGTCCAGCTTTTCGGCACTTACCTTTGTCTTGAGGTAAGGAATGAGAAATGCTGTAATCAGAGAGATAACCAGTGTCAGAACTGCTACGATAATCTGTGTCAAATCAACCATTGTAATATCCTCCTTGTTCATTAAACGATTGTTCTGTCGGTTCTACCTTATAAGACTTCATCAGCTTAATACGATTCTCGACCTTTGCCTTTGCGTAGTAAAAACCTGTGCCTGTGGCGGTCTCGGCGGCTACTGCTGGAATGAGGTACTGGAGGGGTGTTAAATCACAGGTTCTCCATACCATGATGAATGTAAACAGTATGACTGCTACATTCACAACAGCCGCTACAATCAGTATCAGCTTTGAAAACTCAATAGGCTTTTTCTTTCTTCGAGTGCGTACCATTAGACACGCTTTGTGTAGTCAAGGGAAATCCAGCCAGCCCCGGACTTCAACTTGCCCCACTTGGAAGCTCCCTTACCAGTGCTTTCAGCAACGATGGTGTAAACGCCTTTATCACGAATAGCACCATTAGTACCGTAATTCGTACCAGCACCCTTACGGATATTCAGAACAGAAGCAGTAACCTTAACCTTGTAAGGGGTAAAGGTCGATGTATCGGAAGTGGTAGCACTGGTATAAACCACATTACCGTTGCTGTCGAATACAGAGTAACCCGGATTCTTGTCAGCCATCGCCTTTGCGTTTTCCAGCTTGGAATATGCACCCAACTGACTTTTACTGTCAGCCCATGTCTTACGGACACGATAAAGAGTGGTAGTGGTAGCGGTTGTGGTAGATGTACTACCCAGCTTCGCATTGACTTTGGCGGCAATGTCAGCGTGACGGTTGTAAAGGTAATCACCCGGACAAGACTTATTCGCATAATCTCTGTGAACAGTCATATTACAACCGTTCTTATGGTTCACTCTGTCGCTCTTTGTGGTAGACCACACCAGCTTTTTAATACCATTACGCTTACAAATATCAGCCACCAGCTCGATAAGAGCATTGTAGGCTTTGTCCGTAACTGCATAAGGGCTTGTGGTATCGCTTGCCACTTCGATAGTGATAGCTCTGTGGTCGTTGGCGGCATTGGAACTACACCACGAACGGTCTTTCTCGTCAACAGACAGACCGATTGAACCGTCTTTACCTACCACATAGTTTGCAGAACACTGTCTGTCCGTAGTAGCGAAGTAATCGCAACCCTGTTTCGCTGTCCACTGACCCACGATACAATGAATTGTAATCGTATCAATCGCATGGGTACGAGGGCTTGTCTTATTTTTGGTGATATTCGTATAAGTCACCAATGAACTATTACTCATGTTTTCTTCCTCCTTCTTTTCATCATACTGGGTTAAATCCCAGTTATTGATTACTGCCATAACATTGTCCACATAGGATAATGATGTAGCGTAACCAGCGGATTTGATTTTCTCAAGGTATTCCCGAGGGTCGGTAACACCTTTGAGACTTGCATAATTGGAAATATTGGTGAAATCAAAATAACCGATAACACCGTTCTCCATGTCTGCAAATTTGCACCACTGCATAGCAGAGCTGGTGTAGCTTCCGTCTGCGTTCTGCTCACTACCCACTTTGTTGTAAATCCCGATACAGGTCTTACAGCGTCCTTCTCTGTACTTGAGACCAAAGAAGTTACAGGCGTTCACAGCCAACTCGGAAGTACCGTAGGCACTCTCCAAACACGCTTGAGCGATGATAGGCGAGTAAACCTTGATACCGTAAGAGGGTGCGTACTTCTGCACCAGTGCGGCAATCTGTTTGATAAACTCCTGTTTAGTCATACGACACACCTCCTTTACAGAAACAGATTCTCGTCCGAGCATTTCCTATAAATACGCTTTACATTCTCGATAGCGAGAACAGCCTTATTGTTTTCATACTCGGGGTGTTCATCACAGTATTTTTCGTACTTGGTAACATCATCGAGTATCTGGTCGAAATGTTCCTGTGTATGTTTCTGCTCATGTAAGATTTCATCGTTGAAACGAAGAATCCTGTATCGACAAACAGTAGCTTCGTTCTCTCCAATTTGAGTAGTCAAACGCTCTAACTGCTTGGAAGTCTTGGATTGGTCTTCCTTGATAGCCGCAATAGCGTCTGAAAACTGCTTTTGAACATCAAGGCTCTGTTTATGCCACTCGGGATATTTCTCTGCTTGTTCGATTACTTTCTGAATCTTACGCTCTCTTTCTTCTTCCTTCTTATACTTCTCGATTAAGTGGTTTTTGGAGACAGTGTACAGCTTGTAGACAAATCCGAGAGCGACAAGGATTATCACCACCGTAGCCACCTTCATATCACCAAAAACCTGTAAAAATTCGTCCATTGACTTCACCTCCTGTGGAATAATCAAGACACATCGTATGGGGTTATGAGACCCCATACGACAGCCTGTGCGACCTTATTCAGTAGCAAGGTCTTCAAGTTCGAGGTCAATGAGAATTTCCTTAACCTGTGCCTTCAGTACAGTAGGAACACTCGCATAAGTCCTCTTGCCCTTAACGATAAGGGTAGCGTAGATAACTGCCATACTTTCAACCTCCCTTCGTTTCATATACACCAGTAGGTGTCCGAATATATTGAGATACATCTTAATGTACCTCACCTAACAGAGCTTCGACCTCTGCTCGGATTTTCTCGGGTACATCGTCAATGGTCTTGAGACCCTTACGAATCAAATCAGCGTAAATCTTTGCCATGATTAAATACCTCCTAAAATCATTTCATAAACTTCGACTAAAGCCAACTGAAGGTCGGTCATAGCCTTTTCTTCCGGGGAAATCTCACGAAAAGCGAGATACCAGTTACCGTCAACCCATTCCATCTGCTGAATGAACTCTACATCAGTCATGGTGATTTCAGTCTCACCATCGGAAACCGTCATAGTGGAGAGGTTGTTCACGAAGATACTCTCGTCCACCTTTGTCTTGCTGACGAAGTTATCACCGTTCTTGGTAAGCCCGGTCAACTTGCGTCCGTCAGCGAGTGTGATTGTGTACTGCATTTTGTTACCTCCTTTAATTGGTTAAATAAAGTGTCCATATTTTCTCTTTGCCGCCTACTCATAATGCGGTAGTGATTCTTGAACCACGATTTGTAGTAGTCCGTGAATTGTACTTCCGTCATTTTCGGAGCGACCTTTTTCAATCGTCTACGCATTTCGGTAAGACGCTTCGGGTTGATTTTCTGAATAACCCTACCAGTGTCCGTCAACGAATACTGCACTTGAAGAAATCTCCAATGCTCGGAGAGCTTACATATTCTCGTTTTCTTACGATTCACTGTAATACCCAACTCCTCTGCAATTTCGATTATGTCTTCAAGTAACTCCTCTAAAAATTCCTTGCTCTCATGGATAGCGTAGGAATCGTCCATGTATCGACCATAGGGCTTCACACCCTTAACAATCTTCACATAGTTATCAATCCTTATCGGATAAGCGATACCAGCAGTTTGAGCCACTTGGTCTCCGATATTTAGGTGCTTACCCATGTACTTTTCGCCAGTCAAGAGCTTCTTGTCGATGTACTGATACAACAGGGAATTGAATACTCTATTGAGACAGTTCTCGTATTCCTCGTCAGTCATGTACGAAACATCTACTCTTGACCTGTCAATGCTCTTTTTCAAGAGCCAAAGGGCGTGTTCATCGTCTACATACTTCTCAAACAACTGCATTAGAATGTCGTGTCTGATATTGTCGTAGTATTTCGAGAAATCAATTAGTAGGATATATCCTTCGTTGGAGTGGTGATGTGCGTAGTACCATCGGAGGTGTTCCACCAATCGTTTTCGAGTAAAGGAAATTCCTTTTCCCTCGATACTCGCTCCATTATCGTATATGAGGAATTTTTCAATGGAGGGATTCAACACTTCGTCACAAAGAGCGTGTTTTACGATTCTGTCATTGATTTGTTCACCAGTGATGAATCGGGTTTTACCTCGCTCGTTCAAAACAAAATGTGTTGTCGGTAGAAATTCATACTCCATGTTCTCAAGGTCTCTTTGAATTTTGGACAGCTCCAAAAGGTAGTTCATTTCAAACTTCTGTACTTGAGGTTTCCAATCGCTACCTTTCTTTGCCCTTTTGTAAGCGTCATAAAGCACATTACCATTAAATATCTCACGCTGATAACCTCTTTCACCCGACAGACGGGTACACTCGTAAGTGTGGGTGTCGTGTTTTGTATTTACCATAATGGAAGGACAATCTCTCCTTTCTCTATCTGTGAAACGCTCGATAGGCTATTCAATCACAGAATCGAAATCCGGGCGAACGCCATTAGTGTTACTGGCGTTGTTGTAGTTCGCATTACCGTTGTTGTTGACATTGGCGAAATTGGAAGCGGAATCAGAGATTGCCCTCTTAAATTTGTTGTCAGACTTCCTCCAGCCTTTGAGGAGGTTTATTTCTGTCTGTATCATTTCAGCAAATCGAAGATACTTGTTCACATCAACAGGAAGGGTCTCAATCGCATACTGCAACTCCTGTGTGAGCCTATAACACTGTCCGATTGCTATGTCTTGGTGCAATCTTCGCTCGACCAGTTCTTCCATATAAACAGGATAGATACTATTCGCTATATGTACTTCTGCACCGATACAACGAAGACACTCAACAATAGCCTGTCGCTCGTCAGCGATGAACCATTCATCAAATGCTTGGTTTTTCGCTTTCTGCTTTTCATAACGGACTTTTTCATCGGGTGATAACTCCTCGTACCCACGATTACCGAACATCTTTAAGACTTTCTTATCGGCTCGTTCGAGGTCGTACCCGAAATCACGGAGCAGTAGGTCAGTGACTTCCTTTCTCATTTTGTAGAAGTG
>CAYYKC010000136.1:0-5084 GCA_964471605.1 uncultured Akkermansia sp.
AAAGAAAGCACAAGACCTCACGTTTCTACTACCAGCAGATTTGAAACAGACCCTTGTTTTTCCCGTGAACAGTTCTTTTGCTTGCGCTGACTCAATCTGAGTGGTATAGTAGGCGGCGGTAAATTCCATGATACATAACAAAGGCATGAAACGTACACTCGTTAAGCACGCACTGGCAAGCGACACCCCGATGGAGGAAATTATGGTGGAAGGTTGGGTTCGCACGCGACGGGATTCTAAAACTTTTTCTTTTCTGGAAGTAAACGACGGCACGAGTCTGGCCTCGATTCAAGTGGTAGCAGATGCCGGAATCCCCGGCTATGAGGACATTGCCCGCATGGGAACGGGCGCCTCAGTTTCCGTGCAGGGGCGGCTTGTGGAAAGCCCCGGCAAGCAGCGCTGGGAAATTCAGGCAACGAGCGTCCGGCTCGTCGGCAATGCCCCGGATACCTACCCGCTGCAGAAGAAGGGTCATTCCCCGGAGTTCCTGCGCAGCATTGCCCACCTGAGAGCCCGCACCAACCTCTTCGGCGCGGTGTTCCGCACGCGCTCCCGCATGGCCGCCGCCGTCCATCAATTCTTCCTGGAGCGTGATTTCGTATGGATTCACACCCCCATCATCACCGCATCTGACTGCGAGGGTGCGGGCGAGATGTTCCACGTCACCACGCTTGATCCGCTGGCCGACAACAAAAGCTACGACAGGGATTTCTTCGGCAAGGCGGCCAGCCTCACCGTCTCCGGTCAACTGGAGGGCGAGACCATGGCCTGCGCACTGAGCAACATCTACACCTTCGGCCCCACTTTCCGCGCCGAAAACAGCAACACCTCCCGCCATGCCGCCGAATTCTGGATGATTGAGCCGGAAATGGCTTTCTGCGACCTGGAGGGCGACATGGATGTGGCCGAAGCCTTCGTCAAACACATCGTCAACACCATGCTGGCTGATAACGGCGGTGATTTGGACTTCTTCAACAAATTCGTGGACAAAGGGCTGCGCGCCCGACTGGAAGCCGTGGTTCAACAGCCCTTTGTACGCTGTTCCTATACAGAAGCCATTGATATCATGCTGAAGAGCGGCGAGAAGTTCGAGTTCCCGCCGCACTGGGGCATGGATATGCAGAGTGAGCATGAGCGTTTCCTCACGGAGAAACATTTCAAATGCCCGGTGATTGTTTACAATTACCCGAAGGAAATCAAACCTTTCTACATGCGGCTCAACGATGACGGCAAGACTGTGACGGCCATGGACGTGCTGGTTCCGGGTATCGGCGAGCTTATCGGCGGCAGCCAGCGTGAGGAACGACTGGAGCAGCTGGAGGCCAATATTGAACGCATGGGGATGGATAAAGCGGGCTATGAATGGTACTGTGATCTGCGCCGCTACGGCACAGTACCGCACGCCGGATTCGGCGTCGGTTTCGAGCGTCTCATCATGTTTGTGACGGGTATTCAGAATATCCGCGACGTCCTCCCCTACCCGCGCACTCCCCGCAATTGCGAGTTCTAAAGCAGCCTGCCAACGGAACACCGTCATGAAAACCAGAATGGAAGAGTTCGAGGAATGGGGGACCGAGGTCATCTTCGGTCGTGCCCGGGGATTCCGCGCATGGATGATGCGCGGTGTCCTGCGCTTTGCTTCCGTCTTCTTTTACTTTCTGGTCAAGACGCGTCTTTTCCTCTTCCGCCGCCGCATCAAGACGGTGCATTATCTGGGTACTTTCGTGGTCAGCGTCGGCAACATCACGGCAGGAGGCACTGGCAAAACCCCGGTGGTGGAGTATCTCTCACGCACGCTGGCCGAGCGCGGGCGCAAGTGCGCCATTCTGACCCGCGGTTATAAGAGCGCGGATTTGGATGAGCCGCAGGTGTGGCTGGACAAAGCCGGACGCCGCATCAAAAAACTTCCTAAAATCGCCAGCGACGGTGTCACTCGCTATCTATCCCCGCTCTATGCAGGGGACGAGCCGTTCATGCTGGCACGCAATCTGGACGGCGTTGCCGTGCTGGTCGATAAGGACAGAGTAAAATCCGGCATCTTCGCCATCGAACAGCTGGGCAGTAACACCCTCATCCTGGACGATGGCATGCAATACCTCAAACTCAAGCACGAGATAGACATCGTACTGGTGGATTGCGGTTTCCCCTTCGGCACCGGTTCGCTGCTGCCCCGAGGAACGATGCGTGAGCCGCGCACCAGCCTCAAACGCGCCAGCTATATCATTCTGACCAAGAGCGGCGGCAAACCGCAGGACGAGCTCATCACCACCATCCGCAAGTACAACAAGGTGGCCGATATCATCGTCTGCAATCACGCCCCCTCCTATCTGGAAAATATCTTCACCGGCGAACGCCAGGAACTTTCCTTCCTCAACGGCAAATACGTGGCTTGCATGAGCGGTATCGCCCGTCCGGAAAGCTTCGAAGGGCTCGTGGAAGGGCTGGGAGCCCATGTGGAAATCCGCCGCCGCTACCCAGATCACTACTGGTTCGACCAGGATGAGCTGGATGCCTTTGTGGAGCGCTGTGCCGACCGTGCCATGGATCTCATCGTCACCACAGAAAAAGACGCAGTACGCTTCCTCAAGCCAGGCGAAATGGATGTGCCCATCTATTTCCTGCGTATCCAGATTGACATAGAGCAGGGGCAGGAATACTGGGATAGGATGATTGACCGCATCTGTGATTTGGGCAAGCCTCAGCCCCAACCGCAGTGGGGTGATGTACTCTGATACAGCTATGGCTCCAGCCCCCACACATGCCATCGACACAAAAGGCCACCCCATCATCCTCATCGGGTTGATGGGGTGCGGGAAGACGACCGTGGGAAAAATGCTCAGCAAGCGCACCGGCATGCCTCTGCTGGACACAGATGCCATCATTGAAGAGCAGACGGGGCTCAGCATCCCGGATATCTTCCGAGAATACGGAGAGGCTCATTTCCGCTCCCTTGAAACAGCCCTGCTGCGCTACCTTCTGGAACAGAAAATTCAACCGGCACCGGTCATTTCCACCGGAGGCGGCATTGTCGTGCGCCCGGAGAACCGCGACATTCTCCGTCGACTGGGCTTCACCGTCTGGCTGAATGTTTCCGTGAGAACGCTGCTACATCGCACCCGATTATCCACCAACCGCCCGCTGCTGCAATCGCCGGACAGGTATGCCATCCTCTCCCGGCTTCTCTCCGAGCGACGTCCATTCTACCGCGAAGCCGCACACTACAGAATCAACTCCTCACGCATGGACATTCCGACGGTAGTTTCCCATGTTTGCCGCAGAGCGGAGCGTTTCTTCGACCGCTTGACAACGCCCGAGCCGAAAGATACCCCATCGGTTTCCGAGGGAAGCAACGTATAAAAGGTCAGCGTTTATGCTTTTCTTTTGGTACGCATGTGATAGAATCTACACGAACAGGCCTCGGTACGCATGCCTCTGACTCAACGAACAGCTTTCCTTACCCTTCTCAGTGCCGCCACATTCGCTGCGCTCTGTTCGGTGATGTCATCCTGTACCAAGTCCCCCCAAATCACCGCCCCTGTTCTCACCGTTAATCAGGCAAAACGCATGATGTTCCAAGCGGTGAAAACAGATAACCCACGCCTGCTACGGAGCGCCTTGCAAATACGGCCAGATGTCAATCAGACGGATGAAAGCGGCTATACGCCCCTGCTTCTTGCCTCGCGCTGGGGCAATAGCGACTGTGTCAAGCTCCTGCTGAACACACCGGGAATCAATGTCAACAAAGCCGTGGATGACGGAGAAACACCCCTGTATAAAGCCGCAGCCGGGGGACACTCGATTTGTGTACGGCTCCTGCTGCAGACACCCGGAATCGATGTCAACAAGGCAGAGAACACATACGGCTGGACTCCTCTCACCATTGCTGCCATCGAAGGTCATGAAGACTGCTTCCGCAAACTTCTCCGCGCACCGGGTATCAATATCAACAAAAAAGACCTCTATGGTGTCAATGTGCTTTTTCACACAGCGTTCAATGGCTACCGAGACGGAGTCCGGCGACTGCTCCGCAAAGGTATTGACACCTCGTCCTACGACAAGGTTGTGACGGCCATTTTCCGCAATGATGTTGCGGAATTAAATCGTCAGATTGCAGAAGGATACAAGGCGGACACCGTGGGACTCTACCGCATGACACCCCTGCTCTGGGCTTCCGGGCTCGGTCGCGAGGACTGTGTCCGAATTCTTCTGCGCGCAGGAGCAAATGCTTCCACCCCGGGCTCAGATTCCAGGACTCCCCTCATCCGCGCGGCCTCGTACGGGCATGAAGGGTGTGTCAGACTGCTGCTGTCTGCCCCGGGCATCAATCCCAACCGGGCCGATGAGGACGGAGAACCTCCTCTGGGGCACGCCGCCTACGCCGGACATACCGCTTGTCTGCGACGTCTGCTGGATATGCCGGGGATAGATGTTAACCAAGCCAACAACATGGGAGAAACCCCACTCTTCCTCGCGGCCTGGCAGGGGCATGCCGATTGCGTCCGCCTCCTGCTTGAGCACCCGAAAATTGACCCGCATAAAGCAGACAGAAACGGGAACACGCCGCTGAAGATTGCCAAGGCTTCCGGTAACGATGAATGTGTGCTCCTGTTACGAAATGCGATGAAATAAGCTACAAAAAAAGGCAACCTTTTCGGTTGCCTTTTCAGTACCCCCTCGCGGGCTCGAACCGCGGACAAACTGATTAAGAGTCAGCTGCTCTACCAACTGAGCTAAGGAGGCTTTTACTGCACTCATTCGCCTGCTCACAGACTGGTACCCCCTCGCGGGCTCGAACCGCGGACAAACTGATTAAGAGTCAGCTGCTCTACCAACTGAGCTAAGGAGGCACTTTGTCTATGAACACGCTCGCATCTGTTTCCCTTTGGGGAAGCCGCTGGTCAGATTTGAACTGACGACCCACGCATTACGAATGCGTTGCTCTACCCCTGAGCTACAGCGGCGATGCTGTGTGCGGGCAGAGTTAACCACATATCCGGACGAATTGCAAGCAAAATTTCTAATTTTTGCGAAAAAATGGGTCTGTTTCAAATCTGCTGGTAGTAGAAACGTGAGGTCTTGTGCTT
>CAYYKC010000137.1:0-5031 GCA_964471605.1 uncultured Akkermansia sp.
CGCAGGCGAAACGGCGTTTCCTCGTTGGGTTCGATTTTTTTTGAGGCAATGCGATATTCCGAATGCGTTGGGGCGGCGGGACACTTCAACCTTGACGTGTTTGGGCAGAGATGCTAGAGTTCTTGCATGAGTATGAAGTTCTGTTGGGAACTGCGCCCGACGGATGGAGATGAGGATTTTGGTGAAGAGCTGAACCGCCAACTACCACGGTTGGTGCGGCGGCTGCTTGCCCAACGAGGCATTTCCGGACGGGATGAGGCGCTGCGTTTCCTGAATCCCCGTCTGGCAGACCTGGAGGATCCGTTCCTGCTGGGGGAAATGGAGGCTGCGGTAAAGCGAATTTTTCGCGCCGCCGATGAGGGGGAACATGTTTGCATTTATGGCGATTATGATGTGGATGGTGTCAGTGCTGTGACGCTGTTGTACACGGTGCTTCGTGCGTATGGAATTCGCACGGATTATTTCATACCTGTTCGCACGCGCGAGGGATATGGCCTGAGCGAGGAGGGAATTGCACATGCCGTGGAACAATGCGGTGAGATACCGCAGCTGATTATTACGGTGGACTGTGGTACCTCTTCCGTGGAGGAAGTAGAGCGTCTGAATGGCATGGGGGTGGACGTGGTGATACTGGATCACCACGAAGGAAGCCCGCATGGTCGCCCCTCCGCCGTGGCGGTGGTGAATGCCAAGCTGGAGGAAGATAGCCCCTTTACCTATCTGTGCAGTGCCGGGGTTGTGTTCAAGCTGGCGCATGCGATGCTGAAGCTGCGTCGTCTGCCGGATTTTGACCTGAAGCACTATCTGGATTTGGTGGCAACGGCTACGGTGGCGGATATTGTGCCGCTTGTGGGTGAGAATCGTCTGCTGACGCGCCATGGCCTGCGGGTGATGGAGCACGGCGGCAATGTGGGGATTCAGGCGCTTAATCGGGTGACGGAGTTGAATCGCCGCCCGAGTGCCAGTCATGTGTCCTTTCGCATAGGCCCGCGGTTGAATGCGGCGGGACGGATGGACAGCCCGATGGATGCGCTGCACCTGCTGATGACTCCGGATCCGACTAGAGCCATGCAGCTCGCCCAGCGTCTGGAGGAACACAATCGCGCCCGCCAGCAGGAGGAGGAAAAAATCCGACGCGAGGCGATGGAAATGCTGGAACGCGATTTTAACCCGGAAAAGGATCGGGTGATTGTGCTGGGCTCCCGCACATGGCATCCCGGTGTGGTGGGAATTGTGGCCTCTCTGCTGATGCGGCGCTATCATAAGCCCACGTTCATCATCTCTCTGGATGAGCAGGGGATTGGCAAGGGCTCAGGACGCTCTGTGCCGGGAATTTCTCTGGTGCAGGCGATTCACCATTGTGCGGATACCTTGATTTCCGGCGGCGGACATGAAATGGCTGCCGGGCTGGTCATTCGCGAGGAGATGATAGATGCGTTCCGCCGGAAGTTTGATGCCTTTGTGAATGAGACCGTATCGGCAGATAAGCTCAAACCGGTTCTGTCGGTGGATGCGGAGGTGGCATTCCCGGAGCTGACGCTGGAGCTGCTGGATAGTTACGAGCAGCTGGAACCTTTCGGTAATTCGAATCCGCAGCCTGTATTCATGAGCCGCAACGTGATGCTGTCGGATGCGCCCCGCCATTTACAGGGGAATCATCTGCGACTCGCCCTGCGGCAGGGGTGCTGCGAATGTGATGCCATGTATTTCAACGGCGGACATCTGCGCTTGCCGGATCCGCCGTGGGATATTGCCTTCACGATCGATCGCAACGTATGGAGGGGCCGCACGTCCGTGGCTATATCAATTCAGGACATCCGTCCGGCTGAGTAATGGGAAAACGTTTGCTCAGGGCACCCCGTCGCCGCAAGGGACAGAGGGATGAGGATACCCGCCATGGTGATTGGCGGGTAGAGCTGGATAATCCGTGGGAGGCAGAGCACCTCTCCGTGCAACCGGTGCACAATTTGTTCCGGAGGACGCAGGCTCATGCGAACTATCTGCGGAACGTGGCGGTACCGTATTACGGTCAGGATTTCTACGGCACGGATGATGCTCAGGATTGGGAACCGGCACATGGCTTGAAGCGTGTCGTGCGTCTGGCGATAGCGCTGTTGGTGTTGTTGCCTCTGTCCGTGGTGCTGGTTTTTGCGCTGATGATGCAGTTGTACCATGCCGCCCCGACTATCAGCAATATCGGATTCTGGCTGTCGGTTCCGGTGTGGTTTTCGGCGGTGGGCGCGTTACTGTTCGTGTCTATTAAAATTGCGCTGGTGATGGAATCTGCCCTGGTCTACGTGTATGTGTTGGGGCATGAGCTTACGCATGCTTTGGCGGCTCTGGTGAGCTTCGGTAAGGTGCAGTCGGTGCATGTGGATACCAGCGGCGGTTATGTGGAGACGGATGCGGATAACCTCTTCATTGCGCTTTCTCCCTATTTTGTGCCGTTGTGGATGCTGTGCTGGCTGGGAGGCGTGTTCGTGCTGAATTATTGTTGGCCTTTTGAGGCTTATGAGGCATGGTTTTACGGAGGTCTGGGATTCTGGTGGGTGTTCCATCTGTACTGGACGGTTTGGATTATTCCGCGCGAGCAGCCGGATATGCTGGAGAATGGGCTGGTGTTTTCCACTCTGTTGATTATGCTGGCCAACATCGGTATCCTGCTGGGCATATTGTGGTGCTTCGGCGTGGTGAGTCTGGGCGGCTTTGCACAGGAGTTCTGCCATTGTCTCCGCTTGCTGTGGGCGTTATTTGCGGATGTGGGTGAATGGCTCCGGTTGCTGCTGAGTTGATTTTGCGGCTGCGAACGGAGATTTGCCTTGCATGTGGGGTATTTTCTGCCATAATGCTCTGCACGCTATGCTGAATCAGGAAGTGTATACCGAGGCGGAGGCTGCCGCCATTCAGATTCCGGGAGGAAACGCTGTTATTCTGCCGGAGGGGTCGCGCATCTATGTGACTCAGATGCTGGGGAATTATATCACGGCCGCATCGGATATCGGTCTGGTACGCATTTCCCGGGAGGAGGCTGCCCGCTGCGGCATCATTCCCCCCACGGAGTCTGTGACCGAGTCAGATGATAATCTGACGCTGGAGGAACGCGTCTGGAAGGTGTTGGGTAATATCTATGACCCGGAGATTCCCGTGGATATTGTGAATCTGGGATTGGTATACGGGGTGGAGGTGATTCCTCAGCAGGAGGGTGGAAGCCAGGTGAATGTGCAGATGACGCTGACTGCCCCCGGTTGCGGTATGGGGCCGCATATCATGGCAGAGGCGGAAATCAACATCTCCGCATTGGAGGGGGTAAAGGCTGTGGATGTCGAGTTCGTGTGGGACCCGCCCTGGAATCAGGATATGATGACGGAGGAAGCCCGCATGCAGCTGGGATTGATTTGATTCTTTTTGCCGACGATGCCGAAGGTCACGCTGGAGTTAACGGAAAAGGAAATGCGCCACCTGGCAGAGGTGTGTGCCATGTCGCTCACGGTGCTGGGGCAGGCTATGCCGGAGACTCGCGATGCCCGCGCGGACGCATGGCATCGGCTGCTGGTGGATGTGCTCAAAGCCGCCCGAACGGTGCCGTCCATTGCTCGTGATATGGAGCTGAATCCGGATTGCGGCTATTGGTTTTTCAAGCGACCGTATGTGGATGAAGCTTTTTATTCGGATGTGGTGGATGAGTACCGCGAATCCGTCTTCTGGGAAGAACTGGTGACGCGGATGGCTTCGCAATGCCTGTTGGAGAATCTGGGACCGGAGGTGTACGATTCTCTCCCTCCGGAGGAGCGGGCAGAGCGAGTGTCGAGTATGGAGAAGGCACTGTGGAATGAGGTGTCGCATCACGGGTTAGATCGTCTGCTGTTCATGCTCTCGCCGGAGGAAAGCTGAGATGTTGCACCGCATATCATCTCGTCAGCCTCGCCACATTCTGCTGGGGGTGACCTGTGTGCTGCTCTTCCTGCTCAGTCTGGGATTCTGTCTGTTTTATATCTGCTACGGTACCAATGGTGAGGTACCATTGCTCTGTGGAGGCGTGGCCCTGGTGTTGCTGTGGCCCTTGTCGGTGATGCTGCGCTATATTTGGGGAGAGCAGGTGATTCAGGTGGAGCATGCCGGAGTCGTGACTGCGTTTTATTTGTGGGGTATACGGTTGCGCCGGGTGGTTATCCCTGCTGCGAGGATGTTGCATTTTGACTGGGAGCAGAGCTCGGATGGTATCTATGCGCTGCGCCTGCTGTTGCTCCGGACGGATGGCCGTTCTGCCTTTTCAACCGTGATGCATACGGACTCTGCTTATGCTCTGGCTTCCGTCTGGCGCGATTTGGAGCTGCACTACCCCGGCAGTGGCCTACGCACGGACAGACCGATCGGAAGCGAAAGTGTGCCGAGCAGAAGTGCTTTCTGCCTGAGCATCACCCTGTTGGTATTGGGGCTGGGAGCAGGTATATGGCTGTTGCCCCACGTTGCCCGTCCGCTGCTGATTCCCGGCGGGAGAGGTGAGGAAGGCTGATAGAGGGGTGAAAAGCCTTGAAACGCAGGGGATACGGGCGCGGTTAGCGGGTGCGGAAGAAGGTGCGGAAGCCACCTGGTAAAAGCGGCGAGATTGTCGCATAGGTGAGGAAGAGTATCGGCAACGGGCGGCAAAAAAACGCCCCGGCAGTTAAGCGGGGCGGATGGAAAAGTGGACGGTATCAGGGCTGTGGAACCGGTGCCGATTTTTTGCGGCGGCGGGGTTTAACGGTGGGCGTGGCCACCACATCCCCGTGGTATTCTGCCAAGCGTTCGGGCGGCACTGTGGAGCGGCTGACATGAACGCGAGCCGGGGCATCAATGCCCAGGGCGGCGGATTCTTTTTTGTTGATTCTGCGCCCTCGATTTTCCAGAGTTATGAGGATATCGCGGATGATTTTTTCGGGCAAGCCGGTGAGCATGGCATCAAGATTCATGTCCGGAGTTACCCAGGGGCGGCGGGCTTTGGGTGAATTGCAAGTTCAAATGCAACACTTTTTGAAAAAAATGCACTCTTAG
>CAYYKC010000138.1:0-4952 GCA_964471605.1 uncultured Akkermansia sp.
AGCGTGTTTTGCCCCGATGACAGAGATTTTACAGCAAAAAAATTGCGCCGCCGAAAGCAGAAGCGGATGCGGCGTTCTGGGAAAACAGTTACAGCGTTATCAATTACGGCATAGCGCTCGTCTTTATCACATGGGTATTTTTGTCCATCTCAGTAAAATCCGACATAGAAGGCAGCGGTGGAGATATAATGCTTTATATCATTGGCTGCTTAACATCGCTTGTTATCAAAACATGTCTCTCGACAAAGGCTGAAGACAAGCCTCGCGATAAGGGTACGTGCATTGTGTATGGAATAACCGATTTTCTCTGTGCAATGGCCTTGTGCCTTCCTGCTATTTCCAACAAAACATTAGGAGACGATATTTCCGGCTTTGCCATTATGAGTATGGTAGTGCAGCTCGCAATAGCTATATTCATGTATAAAAAAGCATTTAACGAGCCATCGGCGGGAACTATAAGCATTTGGAACGGCCTGATAGCAGTAACATTATTCTATCTGGGCGGAGGTGTCATGACCGATAGCTATAACTTTTTCAGCAATATTCTTGCAGCTTTGACACTTGGCTACTAATTAACAGAAAGTTAAAATACAAACTCTGCATTATGAACTACGAAGAAATTTACAACAAGAATGTTGACAACACCAGCAACAATATTTGCACAATATGGCCGGAAAAAGGCTTTATATATGCAAGCTGGAAGGAATTGTCCACCAACATCGAAAATGTGTACAAAGCCCACGGAGATGCACCGAGAAGCATACCCCATTCTGTGCGTATTGGGTACATGGACGAAACAAAAGAGGGTATGTCCCTGATAAAACCGGATAGCTCAATACGTATGGAAGTCCCTTTATTGTTTGACTGGAGCTATTTCCGCGGGTTATGCCTAAGCTCATACGACATAGACGGAGACGGGGATGCCGCACCAATGAGTATGGTGAATGAGGTCGGTAGCAGCCTACTTTTGCGAATCTTACTGCACGCAGACCAATCAAGCGTTCTGATACACAAAGTAGACCCGAAAGGAATGGGGCAGCACATGGTGATGATACCACAGCAGTCACAGGCTCCCATTATTGTCGAGGAAACGGAATTAAACCGTTTGCTGGGTAAACTACGTTCCCAGATTGCCAACCAACCTGTTGATGCGCATGCCTGGAGATGTGATGCCGCAGAAAACGCTTTTGCGACAGACCCTATTCCCATTCAAATTGTCTACATCGCCAATTGGGAAGATTTGTACAGGTTGAGCGGAGGAGAAAAGGAATTGTCTGATTCTCAGAAAACGATTCTCGACATGGTGAAATCCGACATACCGGCACGCAATGGCATATATTTCTTCATTTGCGGAACAAAGGATGATGCGCTGGAGCAATTCAAGCAATACCTGCCCTATCTCGCCATTGATGATATGAACAACGGTGGCGGTGTTAATGCCACAGGATACAGGGCGCAGCTGCACAGCAAAGTAAATCCCGACAAATACACAGGGTCGACAACCCAACGCCAGATAACCCAAGGAGCCCTCAATTGCCGATTCTACTTGCCCACCAGTGAGGAATTGGTCGCGGTACAAAAGGTGCACAGGAACTACCTCAGCGGGACTCTTGCGGACACGGAAGGTAACGGGATATGGCAAGCAAACTCAGGCAAAGGTCTGAGAGCCATTATGGGTATCACTTCGGAGGGTGAGAATCAATTCTTCGAATTAGGTATTGGCAAGGCATACGATGCGTTCCACGCACTCATCGGTGGTGCCACAGGGTCGGGTAAGAGTGTGTTGCTCAGCGAAATCATCTGTTCGTTGGCTGAGCGATACTCACCGCAAGAATTGCGCATGCTGCTGCTGGACTACAAGGAAGGCACCGAGTTTGCTCCCTTTGCGGGGTTACCGCATGTATATGCTCTTTCCATGGGCTCCAACCCTGAGTTCGGCTTGGAGGTGCTCAAGGAAGTGCAAAAAGAAATTGGCAAGCGTGGAGCTCTCTTTAAGAGCGTCAATGCCAAGAATTTGGATGAATACCGCAAGAAAACGGGCAGCACCATGTGCCGCTACATACTGGTAGCCGATGAATTCCAAGTCCTGCTGGGCGACAAAAAGTTCGGAGAGGAAGCCAAGACTGTACTCAACGACTTGGTACGCCGAGGCCGTTCTTTTGGCTTCCACGCTATTTTGGCAACGCAAACCTTGCGTGATGGAGCCTTAGATGGCGAAGCAAAGAACCAATTTGGCTGCCGTATTGCCATGCGCATGGCAGAGGGCGAGACAGATTATTTCCTGTCGTCCGGCAATACAGTACCCGCCACCTTTAACCGCAAGGGGCAAGCCTTGGTCAACTATGCTCTGGGCCGCAAAGAAAGCAATATCATCTTCCAAAGTGGAAACAAGAACATGCCCAAAAAGTTCCGAGACACACCCGAGGTGCTGGCGTGCGTTGAGGAAATGCGAGCAAAAGCAAAGGAAGAAAACTGTTTGCCTTCCGATGTCTACATATACAACAGTGATGGTTTCGCAGAGATGCCGACCACGGGAACGGATGCAGAGGCTGGGGCTATCGTTGGGTTGCGCAACAACATACAAGGCACCCCTATGTACTTGAGTAAGCGTCAATTGGAAGCTAAGGTGCTTATACTGGGCGGTAACGAAAAGAAACGGCATGCGGTGCTTAACCTGCTGGCAAAACAAATCTCTGAGTTGTACAATGAGCCCGTCAGTGTTCAAACACCGAGCGATTATTTAGATTATCCGACCACGGGACAAGTGACCATACTCGATGTGCCAGAAGGCGACTTCGATATGGATGAGGCAATCACCGCTTGGAAGGAAGCCGGCGAGCAAAGAGACCAAGTGAGCATTCAACCCGCACAAGCTATGGGAATGGCGATGCAGGAAATGCCCGATTTCAGTGCTCCGGAAGGAATGGAAGATGACTTTGCCGAACTCATGCAGTCCATGCAAAGCAATAACTCCATGCTGAGGGCAACTGCGCAACCAACAGCTCCGCGCAGAGGCAGAAACCGTGATACGCGTTGTTTGATTCTGGCTATTGGCTCAGCCGCAGATATCAAACTGATGGAAGCTGCCGGCTTATACACCAGCGATTTCCGTACTATCATCTATTTGGATCATGTTATTTACAACCAAGTATCTGGTGAGTATGAAAATACTGCACTAGGCGAAGCTGCGGCTCTACTGGAATCTCCGAAAGGTGTTGTAACAAAGATTCGACTCATCAAATAAACCTTATTCTCATAATCTTTTGCCCGCTGTGTTTTATAAACGCAGCGGGCTTTAGCATGGTGCGGCAGTCATGACACATAGCCGGGATGAAAGTCCCCAATGAGGCGATGACAGAGCGGAATCAAAATGTCAAAGGCAACTGCGTCACTGTAATGTGGGTGGAAGGAGAAGCCGTTTTTTCTCTTAGCCGAAAAACAAAAAGCCGCCGGAAGAGGGGATTTCATCTCTCCCGGCGGCGGTTTGTTGTTATCTGTGAAAGCTGGCGCGTGAAAGTTTCGCGGGGCTTCACGTGAAAGGTGCGTTGCCCCCCCGTGAAAGCTTGCCGGCGCGAGCCGGATTTACGCTCGCGGTGAAGAACGCCCTGCCGGGGCGTGGTGAAAAATCGGCGTAGCCGATGGCGAAAACAAGGCTGCGCCCTGGGTGAAAAACTCGGCTCTGCGAGCCGAGTGGTGTAAAAGTTTCCCCGCTGCATCGCCCGGGGGCGAGCAGCGGGGAGGGTGTTATGTATGTATATGGGTGGGGGTGTCGGGTGAGGGCGTTTCCGCCGCTCAGAGTTTTTCGCTCACCAGCTTGACCACATCGGCGGGCAGGGCGACATAGTTCAGCTTCGTAGCCTGGGCAGCACCCTGAGTGAAGCACCACTTGAAGTACTTGCTCATGGCGTCTTTCTTATCGGCGGGGGTATCCTTGCGCAGCAGGATGTAGGTCACGCCGGTGATGGGCCAGGATTGTGCGCCGGGTACGTTGGTCAATTCCATGTAGAAGCCGGGGGCGTTCTTCCAGTCGGCGGCAGAGGCCGAGGCGGCAAAGGTTTTCAGCCCCGGTTGCACATAGTTGCCGTCGGCATTTTCCAGGGTGGCGCAGTTGAGTTTTGCCTCTACGGCATAGGTGTATTCGGTGTAGCCGATGGCTCCCCTGATTTTGGCGACGTTGTTACAGACGCCCGGGTTCTTGTTGCCGCCGATGCCCACGGGCCACTTGACGGAGGAACCCTGTCCCACCTTTTCTTTCCACTCCGGGGAAATCTTGGAGAGGTAGTTGGTGAAGATGAAGGAGGTGCCGCTGGAGTCGGCGCGGCGAACTACCGTTATCTTGAGTTTTGGCAGCTTGATGCCGGGATTCAGCGCGGCGATGGCCTTGTCGTTCCATGCGGTGATGTTACCCAGGTAGATATCCGCCAGCACCTTGCGGCTGAGTTTGAGTGCGCCGTTCTTCACGCCGGGCAGGTTGACGATGACGACGACACCACCGGTGAGCATGGGGACCATGGTCAGTCCGGCTTCTTCCTGTTGCTCTGCCGTGAGCGGGTTGTCTGACCCGGCAAAGTCGATGGTGGCGGATTTCAGCTGGTTGAGTCCGGCCCCGGAGCCGATGCTCTGGTAGGTGACGGTTGTGCCGGGAGTGGACTGTGAGTAAGCATAGGTCCACTTCTGGTAGACCGGGGCGGGGAAGGAGGCTCCGGCTCCGGTGATAGTGGTATCAGCCTGAGCAAGGGCAGCAATGCCCAACAGCGTAATAATGGTATTTCTAAGCATCGTTTTAGTGTTTTGTTAAGGTTTTGACTTTATTTTTGTTGATTCAGGAAATGATGAAGTTTCAATGCTGTTTCCGTTGAGGGGTTCAGTTGACTTTCATCAGAAGTTCACTCGCATGGCACCGGTGATACCCCAGCCGGTGAAGCCCTTATTGCCTGCGGCATCTGTGCCGT
>CAYYKC010000139.1:0-4806 GCA_964471605.1 uncultured Akkermansia sp.
GTAAATGAAAATATGATATTTTTAGCAAAATTTTTGTTGACAAAATAGTCGAATTATGATATACTATTTCCGACATGAAAATTATCATTCATCTCAATAAAAAACCGCCTAATAACCATAGGCGGTAGCATAATGAAAGAGCGGATTATTCTTCCTTTTCTTATGTAGAAAGGAGGGAAGTGCTATGAATCTCATTGATTTTAATGTAGAAATAGCATTAACCTGTGAGGATTGTTATTTTTCCTCATTAGGTGTCCTTATACCTGAATTGTAAGTAATTAAGGAAGAATAACCCGTATCTTTCATTCTTCAGAGAGTAAAAGCACTGCTAACACTTTTACTCTCTTTTATCTATTTAATATAAGATAGTTCTGAATTATTGCTAAGTGCGGATAGTTAGGACCCGTTTGGTAGGACAGAGCCTTTACATAAAAAACAAAGAATATTATTTTCTACATACCTTCACTAAACCTCCACTGATAAGAGGTTTCACCATTAACTTTCAATCGGGAAAAATAAAAGAAATAGATATGACACTACGTTATCGCGCTCCATATGAAAGAAACGTGATGGAAGAGCTAAAAAAGATACAATCTATTCATGATTAACGCCTCGCCCATAATGAGAGCACTATCACCGAATCTCCCCGATGCAGTACAGCAAACCGGCACCACTGCCTATGGTTCTGCCGGCAGCATCGCCACCGCAGGCTTCCTGTTCGGCGGAGCGCAGAAAACATTCAGCTACGCTTACCTGCCCGGCACGCACCTGCTGCAAACGCTCACCAAGCCCGCGCCCTTTTCTGCCTCATGCGCCTCCCCGTGCGGGGGAGACAGGCGTGATTGCCCCCGCTACGGTCTGTTTTTTCCGAATTTTGAGGGAAAACCATCTTTTTATCTTTACATTCAATGACAATGGCGTAACATGAATTCATGGCAAAACGTCCTGTTCATCAAGCTCCCCGGACTACCGCCGGACGACGCTTGCAGCAAAAAAACAGCAGCGGCGGTGTCTTTGTGGCACTGCTGGCGCTGGCGGCAGTAGGCATCGGCGGTTATTACTACTACGACCAATCACAGAAACAAGACAAGACCTCTGTGGTCAGGAAGGTCAAGAAAAAGAAGAAAGCATCCGCCAGAAAGGATATTGCCAAGGCCGAGCCGGCTGTCGCCTCAGCCGCCGCCGCAGAATCGGCAAATAATCAACCTATCGTCCCCGCTGCGTCCGGCAGCAGCCGGGCGGGGGTTGACATCACCCCGGCGCAGCGCAAGGCATTCCCGCCGCCCACCCGCTACGATCGTGCGCCCAAGGCGGTCAGCTATCTGCCGGACAGCATTGCGAAGAAGCTGGGGAGCGGGAATTATCAGGCTGTGTATGATGCTCTGCTGGAATCTCTCCAAGGCAAGAAAGCGGACATCAATAACAATGAATATGTGCACTGCACCATGCTGGCAGAGCTCATCCGCTGCACGGGTGCAGAGGTCATGACTGCGTTCGCCTCCGACAAAAAGAAAGCCGAGTTCCTGGAAGCTTTCTGCAAGGATTCCGCATGGCTGGAGTTCTACTTGGGTGGCGGTCTGGTTCCCTATCAGACACCGGTCGGGCTGGATGTTCTCTACCGCATCTGGAAAGAAGAGGACGGCAAGGTGAAAAACAAGGCGCTGGCCGTGGCACTGGCATCCCTGTGGGGCGGTGGTGAGACCTCGCCAAATCAACCGCTGCTCAGCATGAATCCGGCGCGGTTCGACCCGGTGTGGCGCTATAACTTCTTCCTGAAGCAGGAGCGGGAAAACAAGCTTCACCCCAATTATCCGAAGCTGCGCCCCTGGGAGCTGCGCTTTGTGGTCGGTATCGCGGGACAGGACTGGGATGATCAATCCTTTGCCTGGGCAGCGGAGAATATCAACCTGCCATGGGATCAGTACCACGCCGCCTGCTGGGCGGCCATCTATACGGATCCCTCCAAGTTCGGTGACACGGTGCAGGGTGGGGCGTACAACATGCCGTTCAGCAACGACATGAGCGATGCAGAAACCACGCATCGCAACGGCGGCGTGTGCGGCGCGCTCTCGCATCTGGGCGCCTTCGCCTGCATGGCACACGGTATCCCCGCCACCACGGTGGGCCAGCCCGGCCACTGCGCCTACGGCTACCGCACCGAACGCGGCAAGTGGGTGGGCGGATTCGGCGGCCCGGACGGCGGGATGCACAACCACATCTTCGGCAATGAGGCACCCACATCCTACACGCTCATGGAGACCGTGTTCGGCGATGACAAGGCCGTGGCCACCGCCTACCGCAAGAGCTACGCCGCCCGCGCTCTGGAAGCCGCAGGCGATACGGCGGGTGCGGTGAACATGTGGCAGGAGGCGTTGAAGGACAGTCCCCTGCACCCCTTCTTCCGCACGGAGCTCCACCGGCTCATGAAAGCCACCGGAACCACCCCGGATGCCTGGTATGATTACCTCATGCAAACGATTCCGCTCTACGTTGAAAACGGCTTCGCCGCCGTGAATATGACCACTGATCTGGAGCAGGAAATCGGTGCCATGAGCGATAATCAGAAAATAGCGCTCTACTCTGCCCTGCACACCATGATTGCCGGTTCCCAGTCCTCCTGGGCCGTCAAATGCACGGATGTCATCAAGCAACAGTCCGGCACCCTCTCCGAAAATGTGCTGGAGGACTTCCTGTCCAAAGTCTTCAGCATCCACATGAACGCCGGGGACGGCACGGTCTTCGGCCAGGTGCTGGAGTGGGCCGTGGCAGAGTTCTGCGGCGGGGAAAAGGAAGCCGTGTTCAGCAAAGCCTTTGCCAAGGCGGCGGAGCAGGCAGCCGGCCCCGGCAGCGGTGAAGCGGGTGAGGAAAAGGCCAAGCGTATGCTGGATGCCTACAACAAAGCCATCATCGCGGCAGAGCAGTCCCGCTCCGCCCCCGCGTTCCAATCCCTCATTCTGGCGGCGAAGAAGAGCGGTGCCAAGGCTCCCGACCCCGTGGAACTCCGCACGCTGCCCGGCATGCAGGGCAAGCCCGCCAAGGCCGCGCTCTTCCGCATCTCCACCAGCGCCCAGTGGGACTCCCCCACCTGCCACCTGGATATCACCACCACCAATGGCGGCAAATGCCACACCGGCAAGGAGGAAAAGCCGAACTTCATCATCGAGCTGACTGACCGCGCCACCGTTACCGGCTGCATCATCCGCAAAACGGACGGCAATGAAGGCCGCATGAAGAAAGCCACCGTCTACACCAGCAACGACGGTGCCACCTGGATGCCCAAGGAAAGCACCGACGAGATGCCCAAGGAATGGGAGGTCCACTTCCCCGCCGGCACCACCGCCAAGTGGGTGAAGGTGGAGTTCGAGAACAAAGCCCCGGATTTCGCCCATATTTCACACTTCGTCATATTCACCCGCTAACCCCATCACGAGATTACCATGAAAAAAACGCTTTTCTCACTCCTCGTTCTCCTGGCCGGATTTGCCGTGGCGGATACGACCAATTCCTGCAAACTGCCGGATGTGCCCACCGCCAGCGAGCAGGCCAAACAGAGCAACAAACCCGTCATCATCCTGCGCCACGGCTCCGACTGGCTGCACGATGATGCCGCCATCTGCCGCAAGTGGCAGAAAATCATCACCGGCAGCGAGCTGGCCGGCAAAGCCATCTACGGCCAGTTCGATGATGTCACCGGGCAGAAAGGCGATGAACGCAAGAAAATCCTGCCCGTGGAATGCTTCAACATGCCGGAGGTCGTCATCATGGCTCCGGACGGCACACTCATGGCCGTCCTCCCCACCAGGATGGTGCGCGGCAAGGAAAGCGCCATGCTGAAGGTCATGGAAAAAATGCTGGAGGTCTTCCCGGAGTTCAGCAAGCTCGCGGAAAAGGCTCGCAGCACGGAGGGGCTTGAGGGTGCCAAAGCCGCCGGACAGGCGCTGGAGCTGCTCTACGACCGGGATGCAGTCCGCTGCAGAGCCCTCATCGACATCATCAACAAAAAGGATCCGGAAGACAAGACCGGCTACCGTGCCCAATTCTGCTGGGAACACATGGGCATGTACAAAGAAATCAACAACCGACTCAAAGGCGGCCCGGAAGGTAAGCTTGAGGGCAAAGACCGCGATTTTGATGCTGCCATCAAATTCGTCAACAAAGCGCTCAAGAACAAACGCATCAAGGGCGAGCGCCGTCAGCAGTGGCTCTGTGGTCTGGCATACATCTACCGCCAGCGCAACAACTCCACCGGCAATGACGACTGGAAGCCCTGTCTCGATGCCCTCAAGGAAGCCGTGGATATCAACCCCGACAACGAATACGGTATCGGAGCCGCCAAATACCACCGCAACCTCGACCGCAGCGCCTACTATGTCATTAAAAATGACTTCTACGACTCCGGCGATCAGGTAGTCGGCTACGACAAGGAATGGCGTATTGATGTCTCACACCACATCAAAGGCCCCGGCCACTACACCTTCACGCTGGAAAAGCGCAAATCCGGCCGCATGGACACCAAAGACTTCCGCGTCTATGTCAACGGCAAACTGGCAGACAAGAGCGATGACCCGGCCAAAGTGACCAACACCGCCGACTTCGACCTCACCTCCCTGCCCTCCGGCAAGCCGAAGGTAGAAGTACGTCTCCTCTCCCGCTGCTACGACGGCTGGCACGCCTGCTCCGGCGTCATCAAAATGGAAAAGAAAAAATAAATAAAAGAACCTCTCTTTTTCCTCCCCTCTCCACGAGCCCCGCAAGGGGCTCGTTCTTCATAGCCGCGCAGCGGCTTCTTCACCCGAGCGCAGCGAG
>CAYYKC010000140.1:0-4670 GCA_964471605.1 uncultured Akkermansia sp.
TAGCGACCTGAATCTCCAGAGAGTATGACACAACTCAAATGCGTTTGCCCTGTGCCCGTCTTTCCCAAAATTTGAACAAAGAAAGGTGCAGTACACTCTAACTTTCAGAACGGCTCCTGTTTTATCCATGAAAAAGCGATATCTTCTCCTCCCTCTCATCGTGCCCGTGCTGCTGGCAGCCCATTGGTTGTGGCTGAAATTCTCCCCGCACGTCCGCAGCTGTCTCCAACCGGTGAAAATTGAGGAAAATGACTTTTCCTACGGCTGGGAGCAGAACTCCAACTGGGAGCTGTTCGGCACGCTGTCCGGCGGGGTAGCTGCGCTGGAAGAAGTCGGCTGGCAGAACAGAACCGGCGAGCACCCCTACGAGATTTGCGACTGGAAGTGGCTCTATGAGCAGGAGTTCCTGCCCCGCTGCCCCAAAAGCCGCCCGCAGGAGATGGTCTACCTCAGCTTCACCGATGGCCCCATTTTCCCGAGCATCCGCATGAGAGCCCTTGTCCACACCCCCACCGGGCGTGTCTACATTCAGGGGATCAAGGTCTGAAAGGAAATCACCACCATTCCCGTTATCAGTCAATGACTTTTAACCAACAAAACAAAAACCGAAGTGCCACTGCGTATTTTTTCACAACGAAGCGTTTTCTGACAATTTAGCGCCTGTTTTCTGCAAAAACACTGATTTTGAGCTGCTTGGAAGGGTAGTTTTCAGTGCTGCCATCTTTCCATCAGGAAATTCTGCGAACTCACGCAGCGGGGCTCGCCGCCATCGGCCGGGGTGAACCGGATTTCCCAGACGGAACCGTAAAATTCATCCCAGTTTCCGCTTTCCACGATCACCCAGCGGTCAGAGCAAATGACGCGGCAGACATCCCCCAGCCGCCGCTCCGGCAGGAAGTTCCGGGAAAAGAGAACCCGCTTTCCTTTGGTGTATTCATGCGCTCGCAATTCAAACTTGCCCTGCGGGAAATCCGCCGGAATGACCATCATCATGTAATAAGCGCCGGAACCATCACTCCACATGCTCAGGAATGGCGTTTCCGGCACGGGTGGCAGGAAGCTGTCCAGATAATCACGGGTAGGGTTCTGTGCCAGAGGCGCCAGCGCCGCATCCAACCGGGCAATGGCAGAAGAACAATCCGGTGTCTTTCCTTCCCCCGGCCGGGCATATGACGGAGGGCGCAGAGCCAGACTCCAGCCGTTTTCCAGAGGGAATTGCCATTGCCCCTCCGGGCAGTCGCCCAACTTCACGGAAACACCGTCGTCATAACTCCGCGTATCCTCCAAGCGATTCATCAGGAAGCTCGACTGCGGGTCATGTACATGCCGCAGGTAGAGAGAGTCCACCAGCACATGGGCAGTAAAACTCGGATTCACCGCCTCCGCATACAGGCAACGCAACAGGTATTCCTGCAGCAGCTGCGGGTACTCGCGGGTCAGCTTCAGCAGATTCGGCGCCGCCGCATCTCCGGGCTCGCTCAGCGGCGGCAATTTCGGGGCTGCATCTATCCGAGCCTTAGCCTGCGGACTTGCCTCGGAATTACAGGCATAACGCATCCCGCGCGGCAGCACAAAATCCACCTCCTCCGGGATGGTTAATCCACGGGCAAAGTGATCACCGGGGCCGGCAATGGTTAACACCATCATGAGAACCAACGCTACCCCCGCCACACCACCGGCACAGGCAGCACACACCCAGCCCCACACGAGCTGAACCCACTGCCGCCGCCGAATCCACAGCACAGTCATGACAATGAGCCACAGCGGTCCCAACAGCAGCGTGGATACCATCAGCACCACACATACCCCCATCACAATAACCAGCCACAGCGGAGGCTCCACACCCTCATTCAGGGATACATAACTCCCCATCCACGCCACTGCCACAAACAGCACCCACCCCACTGCTATGGCAAGGGGCAGGCCCCAACAACGACTCAGCGCCCAAAGAAGAGCGCTTCCTATCTTTTTCCTCATAAACATATTTTACATTCCCTTGCAGAGATAATCAATCACCGTCCCCATCCCCGCCATCGCCATCGGCATCAATGCCGTCTCCGCCACTGCCACGACAGATGTAGTGGCAACGGTGCAGAATGCAGGCTCCCACCAGCAAATCATACACCGACAGACCCTCCTCATTACGGCAATGCAGCTCATTCAGAAGATTTCGAGTGTAGCAAGTATGGCCGATCAACCATTTCTTTCGATAGGAGAAGGGCCACCACATCAGCGACACCTCTTCCACCATTCCCGGCAGAGAAACGCTCACTCGCCAACAGCCCGAAAAAACAATCACCCCCTGCACTGTGCCGTCAGCGGCCTCCACCTGCCACACCAATCTGCCCAGAAACGTATCCCACCATTTATTCACACGCCGCAGCAGAAATTCCCTGCCGTCCCAGATAAACGCGCGACAATCCCCTGCGCGTCCGGGCAACACGGATTCTCCCTGTAACCACACGCAATCAAAACGGGAGTTCAATATCAGAGTTGCCTCTTTCATGGTGGTTTTCACGCGAGCGATGGTATGTAATTTCCTCGAAATTGTCAACAGAAAACAAGTGACACACTTCCCGCAGTTTAGGCTTTCATGCGCGGGCGTGTTAGTGTATAATGCGCCGCGTTATGTTACAGGCAGGTATTGTAGGACTTCCGAATGTGGGCAAATCCACGCTTTTCAACGCGGTGACCCGCTCCCGCAAGGCTGAGGCAGCTAACTATCCGTTCTGCACCATCGATCCGAATGTCGGCATGGTGGAGGTGCCGGATGCTCGCCTTGCAGTACTGGCAGAAATGAGCAAGAGCGAGCGTATTATCCCCGCAGCCATTGAGTTCGTAGACATCGCCGGTCTGGTAAAAGGTGCTGCCGAAGGTGCCGGTCTGGGCAACAAGTTCCTCTCCAACATCCGCGAGACCGATGCCATCGTGCAGGTGGTCCGCTGCTTCGAAAACGACGATATCATCCACGAGCTGGGCTCCGTTGACCCGGTGCGCGATATTGAAATCATCAATGCCGAGCTGATACTGGCAGACCTGGCCGCCATGGAAAAGCGCAAGGAAAGCCGCATCAAGAAAGCTCGCGGCGGGGACAAAGAAGCCAAGGCAGAGGTAGCCCTCATTGAGAAGCTGCTGCCGCATCTGGATGCCGGACATCCGGCCATCACGCTGGAGCTGAGCGATGATGAGCGCAAGCTGCTGCAGAGCTTCTTCCTGCTCTCTAACAAGAAGAGTATCTTTGCCTGCAACGTGAGCGAGGATGAGCTGGCAGAAACACTGCAGAATCCCGATGGCAACCCCTTTGTGGCCGCCGTGCGTCAGTATGTGGCGGAGCACCACCATGCCGAGGCCATCGTTATCTCTGCCCGTATCGAGGAAGAGCTCTCCGAGCTCGACCCGGAGGAGGCTCGGGAGTACCTGCGCGACATCGGTGTGGAGGATTCCGGCGTGAGCGACCTCATCCGCGCGGTGTACCATCTGCTGGGGCTTCGCACCTACCTGACCACCGGGGTCAAGGAAACCAAGGCCTGGACCATTCCCGCCGGTGCCAAGGCCCCGCAGGCGGCAGGTGTCATCCACACCGATTTCGAGCGTGGCTTCATCGCCGCCCAAGTGGTGGCCTACGAGGATTTGGTGGCCTGCGGCAGTATGCAGAAAGCCAAGGAAAACGCCAAACTGCGTATCGAAGGTAAGGAATATGTGATGAAAGACGGCGATGTGGTAGAGTTCCGCTTCAACGTCTCCAAATAAAACTGCCTGCCGGATACCATTTCAACACCCCCGTTACATCATGCATCGGGGGTGTGTTTTTTTGCATTGCTTGGAGTAAACGAAAGCGCGTTCCCGCAAGAGAACGCGCTTTCTTCAAAGGCTACAGATAAAGGCGCTTTTACGATTCAAAATAGAACCGACCCTTAATCACGTATGTCTGCACAGGCTCCTCCGAATCATTCAGATAAACAGTCGTGGGCTCCAACGTGAACTCGCCGATATCGCTGCCGGTGAACGTCATCTTCACCTCCGTCTCCGTGACGTAGAGGATGTAGGAATCGGCATCAATGGAGGAGGAAGTAGAAGAAGAGGAACTATCACTATCGGAATCATCCGAATCTTCGGAGCTATCGGAAACAGACGTGAACTCCAGATAGGAACCGAAGAAGCCCTTGAACTCGACCTCCTCAGAAATCTCCGATTCATTGAGGTGGAACGTGAAGTCGCAAGACTCCCAGCCGCGATCGCCCTTGACGGACTTGTTAATGACCACAGTACCATTGGAAGAAGCACCGCTGGTGGCACCGAAAGAGAACTTGGCACGGCAGACATTACCGCTGATGCGGTCACCCACGCGGATGAACATAGCACCCACGGAGCTATTGGGGGCCTGCAGGCAGAGAGTGCGCCCGGAGAGTACGCCGACATTCTGCTCGTTATCACCATCGCCGCCACCGCTGCACGACGTAAGGGTAAAACAACCGGCGATGAGAGCACCTACAGAAAAGAGAGTCTTATTCATATTGATGGAAAATATAAGGATGAGTACCTAGTAATCGTGAGTTTACCACATGCTATTGTGAAAACAAGGAAAAAGTGTGACGCACCTACTTTTTTTTCAATTTCGCATTGCCTCAAAAAAAATCGAACCCAACGAGGAAACGCCGTTTCGCCTGCGG
>CAYYKC010000141.1:0-4652 GCA_964471605.1 uncultured Akkermansia sp.
ACTTTTTCTGTCATCTGGAGGTCTCTTGAGCACCAGCAAATCTGAAACAGACCCGTATCTACTTGATAGCTCTAATTTCTTGTATTAAAAAGCGGATGGAAGATAATTGATGCATGGAAATACTTGTCTCAATAGGTTTGCTGGTGGCTGTGCTGGCTTGGATGGTATCGGTATACAACCGCCTGTTTCATTTGCAGAATGAAGTCCGGGGTGCTTGGAAACAGTGGATTCTGGCAGCTCGGAATCGTAATGAGCAGCTGGATGATTTCGCTTCTGTATTCGCTGGGGCTTTACCGCAGGAAAATAGAGCATCCGGGCGACTCCGGCATCTTGGTGCGGTCTCGCAGCAGTTGCTGCGTGGGCTGGATGAGCTCCGGTGGGGAGCTCATGGTGAGGCTTTGATGCCCCAATCGGAATGGACGCTGCAGCGAATGCTGCATGAATACGTCAATGCCGTGGAAAACTCGCCGCAGCTGCAATCCCATTTGCAATTGCAGCAGCTCTGTGGACTCATGTCCATGGCACTCTATCAACAGGAGCACCGCACTCGCTTGTTTAACCGTGCGGCATTGGAGTACAATGCTGCCCTTGCTTCGCCCGGTGGGCGAGCCTTGGCTTCTGTGTTCGGCTTTTTGCCCGCAGGCTGTCTGGAGGAGGCGGAGTCCGGCTCAGAAGAAAATCTGTAGTGAGTTATTTGCGCCGCGCCAGTTCGCTTTCGTAGGTGCATCCCAGAGTGTCGGCATGCTGCCTCACCCATTGGCTCAGCGTCCGTGTGCCGATGCCGCTGCCGGGGACGGCGAGACGGTTTTCGCAGAGCCCGCGTATTTCATCCCGAGTGAGCATGATGTCGTTCATGAAATGCCCCAGCACAGAGGTGACCGCATAGCCGAAATCTGCCGGTACGGGTAGGATGGGACGCCGGATACCCATGGCCTTTGCCAGTAGCTTCCACAGCTCGCGGAAAGTGTATGTTTCCTGCCCGGTGGCTTGGATGATCCGGTGTTGGGTCGTTTGGGCGGCTTCTTCCAATGCGGCTTCGGCGAAATCCTGCACATGCAGCGGTTGTAATTGATATTTACCCCTCCCGAAGGTTGCCACGGCAGGCAGATGCCGCAGGCTCCATGCCATGTTGTTGATGAGGATGGATTCCTGCGGGCTGTCTCCGAATAATACTGCAGGACGCAGAATGCTGTGCGGTATTCCGGTGGATTCCAAGGCGGTCTCCAGTTCTGCTTTGCCTCGAAAATAGGGCAGGGGGCTTGCGGCATCCGGACAGGTGATGCTCGTGTGAATGATTCGTCGTACGCCTGCTTGCCGCGCTGCACGGAAGAGGACTTCGGTATTACGGACGGCTTCGTCGTGGTTGAATGCGGCGTGTTTCCCTCCCGCATAGCTGAAACGCACCCAATAGGTGTTGACCAGCACGTCTACATCAGAGAGAACATCCTCCCGTGTGCTCCAGGGCATGGGGCGCAGCTCCCATCCCGCAGCATTGGGCAGCCGCCCGGCGGAATTGGTCAGGCCGATGACGCGCCACCCTTGCTTTGTCGCTTCCTGTGCTATGTAGCGTCCGCTGTAGCCCAATACTCCTGTTATTGCGATTGTTTTCATATTTCTGAAATGAGAGAAATCGACAGATAAATAAAAAGTTGCGTTATAATTTAGCGATGAGTCCCAGAAGTTTGCCGCCCATGAGCGCGGCCTTGCGGAAGAGTGCGGTGGGATAGCGGCGGGCGGCATCGGCCACGTTTTCGGCTGTGTTGAGCAGCTCCTGCATAGCTTCCATGCGCGCAGCGGTGAACGCATCACCTTCTTCCTGCGCGGAACGGAGGCATTCATTCACGGCAGCAACGGCACCCTCTGTTTCCCGGCGGCGGCGTTCTTCCAGAATACGGCGTGCCATTTCCCAGACATCACTTACCGCCATGTAAAAGGTTCGTCTGTCCCCCGGTTTGCTTTCGCGCTCTACAAGTCGGAACTGCTCCAGTTCTTTCAGACTGGTGGACACATTCGAGCGAGCCAGCTCCAGCGCGGCGCAAATATCCTCTGCATTGACCGCTTCCCGGCACAGATACAGATACCCATGCACCATGGCCGTGGAGCGGGCGATTCCCCACCGGGTTCCCATCTCCCCCCAGCGGCGGATGAAACGCTTCTGTGTATCCGTAATCTGCATGCCTTTATTTTCTGAAATTTCAGAAAATTGTCAAGTGTAAATTACTTGTGTATTAAAAAATGGATTCCTCAGCCCATTTGAGGGAATCTTTGGTGCAGGGTGGTATTTGCCGGGTTTGGCAGTTTTATGCCGTTTCCCTGCGTTGTCCGTGGATAGTATCCGGGAAGTGTTTTTTCAGCTATCTTTTTTTACAGAAGCCGGCTCTGTTCTGCTGCGCGGGCTCGTATTTTCTCCGCCACCGGGGCGCAGATGCTGCACAGGCAGTCATCCGCAAAGTAGTACAGTGTGCGACCACCCTCTGTCTTTTTGCAGACCACTCCGTGCTCAGTCATCAATTTCATGTGTCGGGACACGACACTCTGGCACAGCCCCAGACGCTCGGTCAGCTCGCCTATCGTTGCTGCTCCCTCGCTGCAAATTGACCCCAACATGTGCAGGCGTACCGGTTCCGAGAGCATTTTGAAATAGCCCGCTACCTCTTCTGTCATTTGCGGGCTGAACTTGATTGGAGTGGGGCTCGGTCTGAGCATCAATCCATGGTGGCTGGTTATCCCGGTATTTACCGGTGCTGGGATGCTGGTTGCCGGAGCCACCGGAACCTGTGGGCTGGCTCTCATTCTGGCGCGCATGCCTTGGAACCGATAGTAAGAAAAACAATAACACTTAACCCGACATAGACTTATGAGCAGAAAGAGAACAATCATCGTAGGGGGCGTGGCCGGTGGTGCCACGGCGGCAGCGCGGTTGAGTCGGCTGGGAACCGACCGCGAAATTATCATCATCGAGCGCGGGGAGCACGTCTCATTCGCGAATTGCGGGTTGCCATACTACATTGGCGGCGTGATAGAAAAAGAAAGTTCTCTGCTGCTGGCCACGCCGGAACTTTTTCGTACTCGCTACGGCATAGACGTTCTGTTGCGGCATGAGGTTCGAGCCATCGACCCGCAGCAGAGAACGGTCAGTGTCACCAATCTGGAAACGTGTGAACAGTTGCAGCTCAGTTACAATGAACTGATTCTGTCTCCCGGGGCGGCGCCGTCGCGCCCGCCTATGCCGGGTATTGACCTGCCGGGGGTGATGACGCTGCGCACCGTGCCGGATGCCAACGCAATCCGCCGATATATTGTTGAGCACGGCGTGCGGCGCGCCCTGGTGATTGGGGCGGGCTTCATCGGGCTGGAAGTAGCGGAAAATCTGCACCATGTCGGCATTGAAGTCAGCATCGTTGAAGGCGGTAGCCATGTCTTGCCTCCGCTGGATGCCCACATGTCTGCCTATGTGGAGGATTTGCTGGCAGCTCACGGGATAAGTGTTGAAGTCGGACGGATAGCAACAGGAATCCGCCGCGGTGAAAATGGGCGTCTGCAGGCGTACAGCGACACCTGGAGCAGTGATGAGGCAGATTTAATCTTACTCTCCATAGGGGTGCGACCGGAGATAACTCTGGCGCAGAACGCGGGGCTTCGCATAGGCGAAACCGGCGGGATATGGGTAGATGAGCACATGCGCACTGACGTTCCCGGTATCTGGGCTGTGGGGGATGCCGTGCAGACGATGAACCGCCTTACCGGGAAGCCCACAAGGTTAGCTCTGACAGGCGTGGCTCAAAAGCAGGCCAGAGTGGCGACTGATGATATCGCGGGGCGCCCGGCAGAGTCCCGGGGTGTGCTGGGAACGGCTGTGTTGAGACTTTTCGGAACCACGATTGCCATGACCGGGCTGAATATCGACACGCTGGCGCGCGGCGGAGAGACCGATTATGAGTATGTAGACGGGCATCACACTCAGCATGTAGGCTATTACCCGGGGGCAAGTCCCATTCATGCGCGTCTGGTATACCTCCGCAGCGATGGGATGCTGCTGGGCTACACCGCCATTGGCGAGGACGGCGCAGCGCGGAGGACAGACGTGGTAGCTGCTCTGATGGGGAACAATGGCACGGCGTATGATCTGGCGGAATCTGAGTTGTGCTACTCTCCTCAGGAAGGCTCGGCAAAGGATGCCGTCAATCAGCTTGCACTGGCGGCGGTGAACAATTTGCAGGGTCTGCACCCGATTGCTCATCGGGAGGATATTCGCCCGGAGAGTTTCTTGCTCGATGTGCGGGAACGCACGGAAGTGGCTCGAGCTCCCTATCCCGGGGCGATCAATATACCGCTTTCAGAGTTGCGCGAGCGCGTGGATGAGCTGCCGCAGAATCAGGAGCTGCTCGTGTTCTGCCAAAGCGGAGTGCGTGGACACACTGCCACCGCGCTCTTGAATAACCTCAACTTCAACGCCCGTCACCTCAGCGGGGGATATCTGACTCTTTCCCGTTAATCGTGCGTGGGGGGATGAGGTGAATCTCATCCCCCTCCATAGTCTGCACCTCTCCCCGCAGTCGCTGCCCATCCTGCTACCGGTGAGCAGCGATTTTTTTTTGTTTTTTTATAACATGGTTTCATTTCAATGCCTTGCGGGGTGGTTTTCGGGGCGG
>CAYYKC010000142.1:0-4594 GCA_964471605.1 uncultured Akkermansia sp.
AAATCAAATTTTACAAAAATTCAGATTTCCCTCAAATTATAATTGACTCTTAAAAAAATAAAATAACACAGAAGATGTTATAGATATTACAAATGACAAAAATGCTCTTACTGTGTTTATTTCACTAATTTTTGTTCTGTCGTTGCGAAAAGCGAATAACATGTAATGCATAGATACAACAACAAAAATAGGCGTAATTATAATGCCAATCAAATATATTTTATAAAAAATAAAATTTGAATAAGTGTTGCTATCAGCACGCTGAATGACTCTTGATTAACCGCAGGCTTATTCAACAATATCGGATAGTCGACAAAAGCCGCATCACACGCTCTCCGGGCAGGATGCCCAGTTGCATACGATTCATCACATAGGCAAAGGAGAGCCCCTGCTCCGGCAGGCAGAATGCATGACTGCCCCCTGCTCCGGCATGCCCGAAACCACCGCCGGGGAAGAGTTCCGCAGGCTCCATCATGACACCGCAACCGAAAGCAGTATGCCGCAGTAGCGTGTGGTCGAAACCACCGGCCTGCCGGGTGCCCATCCACTGTGCCACCAGAGGTGAAAAGGGTGAATCCGGCTCTCTGTTCATGAGCAGTTGGTAGAAACGACAAAGTCCACGGGCAGATGCCACCCCGCCCTTGGCGGGCGAACCGCAACACCAGGCCGCAAGAGTGTTCATTTCGCGGGGGGTATCATAGCCTTTCACGCTATGAAAGGCACGGTAAACGGAGCTGCACGCATCGAAATAAGCGCGGTAGAAGTCATCCGTCGGCATCTTTCCGCCCGGCAAGCGCGGAGGCTGTAAATGCGCGATGCGAGGCTGCACCTCCTCCGGTACATACCCCAGATAAAGTTCCAAAGCCCGGGGGCGGCGGATTCGCTGCTCCCAGTAGTCGCAGACGCGTGCGCCTGTCAGTTGCCGCATCAGGATATCAACCAACGGCCCGAATGTCTGCGGGTGATAACCGTAGACGGAGTTGGGGCAACTGCGTTCGAACACCGCTCGAAACGCCTCCAAATCCTCCATAGGAAGAGGCTCCGGCAGCGCCGACAATCCCAGTTGGTGCGACAGCAGGGCTGCTACCGTGGCATGCCGCAGAGGGAATTCCGGCCAGAGTTTTCCTATCTCCTGCCACGCATCCATGCCCTGCTCCGCAAGCGCATTCAACAGACAGGCTGAGGCCACCGCTTTTGTGGCAGAAAAAACAGGCACAGCGGTCTCCGGAGTCCACGACACCCCCGGACGGGCAAGCCCGCCGTAAAGGCTTAGCAGTTCTTCTCCGTTGCGATACACCGCCACAGCAGAGCCGGAAGACGGCTCCGAAGCAAGCAATTCGCGGAACACTTCTTCCAAATTCTTCATGTCAGCGATTTTACCTCCAGAATATATGCCGTATCATTCTCCACGCGGAAGGTAATTTCACAAGGGAGGAAAGAGAGATGGTAGCGTCTTTCCGCATCCTGTTGGTAGGCAGGGCGCGGATCCTGCGCAAGCGTTTCCTCTAGTGCCGCCAGCCATTCGGGCGGCATCGGCGGCATGTTCGTCTGCCATTTCACGCGCAGCAAGGTGCGGGGTACGCTCGTAAACCCCTCTGCCGCATCGGGTATGGAATCCGCGTATGGCACATAGGGCTTGATATCGAATATCGGCGTCCCGTCCACCATATCTGCCCCGGAAACCCGCAACACCGGGCCGGGCTCTACGGACACCAAACGGACAACGGAAAGCCCCAGCCCGTTGGGGCGAAAGGGGGAGCGTGTCGCGAATACTCCCAATCGGGTGTTGCCGCCCAAACGAGGAGGACGCACGGTGGGATGCCATTCTTCCCCATTGTGATGAAACTTCCAGATGAGCCAGAGGTGTGAAAAAGCCTCCAGTCCGCGGATGCAGTCATCGTTGCGATAGGGTGGTTCGAAAACTATCTTACTGATGACATGAGGTGCCAGATTACCCTGCCTGGGGACACCGAATTTTTCGGTATACGGGCTGCGGATATGGGCAATCGGCTGCATAGGGTATCAGATAGAGAAAAAGTCACGCATTACCTGTTCGTACACAGGACGCTTGAACTCCGGGAGGGAGGATAGGTCAAAATCCGCAGGCTGCACCCAGCGATAATCACGGAATTCCTTGTTGTCCAGCCACGGTTCCGCATCATCGCGGTGCATGAGGCAGAGGAAGTAATGCTGCTCCTGTCCGGCATAGGGGATACCGCGTTTCCGCAACACGCGCTCGCGTTCCTTCGGCGGATAATCATAGCGATAGGGGCCGGTTTCGGCCACCACCTCATATTCGTTGGGTCGGAATCCCGTTTCCTCCATCCCCTCGCGACAGGCCGCCGTGCGGGGAGCCTCGCCTTTCTTGATACCACCCTGCGGGAACTGCCATGCACCGGGTTGTTTGCTGCGTTCGCATATCAGCACCGTGCCATCATTGCGTTGATAAATGATGGCGGCGTTCGGGCGATAAAGTTGACTGTTCGGCATAAATAAACGGTTCTATCAGCTGAGTTGAGATGTCCACAATTCTTCACAGGCATCGGAGGGCATGCGCCAGTCACCGCGCGGAGAGAGCGCAACGGTGCCTACCTTGGGGCCGTCCGGCACACAGCTGCGTTTGAACTGCTGACGGAAGAAGCGGGTGAGGAACATACGCAGCGTGCGGTCAATCAGCGACTCCTCGAATTCTCCGGCAAATGCCTTCTGTGCCAGGAAACGCAATTTCTCCGGCTCTGCCCCGTACCGGATGAAATGATACAGCAGAAAATCATGAATATCATACGGGCCGAGGATATCTTCCGTCTTCTGCTCCATGGTGCCGTCATCCGCAGGCGGCAACAGCTCCGGGCTCACGGGGGTGTCCACCACATCGCGCAGCGTGGCAGCCAGCTCCGGGGTGCTGCGGCGGGCTTCATACTCCAGCAGGCAGCGGATAAGCGTCTTGGGCACGCTGCAATTCACGCCGTACATGCTCATGTGGTCACCGTTGTAGGTGGACCAGCCCAGCGCCACTTCAGAAAGGTCACCCGTTCCCACCACCATGCCGCCGGTCTTGTTGGCCAGATTCATGAGGATTTTCGTACGCTCACGAGCCTGCACATTCTCATACGTATTGGTACGCAGAGCCGGGTCGAAATCCAAGTCCTTGAAATGCAGCAGACAGGCCTCGCGGATGTTCACCTCCTTGAAGGTCACGCCCATGGCCTGCATCATCGCCACAGAGTTGTTGTAGGTGCGTCCCGTTGTGCCGAAGCCCGGCATCGTGACCGCCAGAATGCAGGAATTATCACGCCCCAACAGACGACACACCCGCGCACAGACCAGCAGCGCCAGCGTGCTGTCCAGGCCACCGGACACACCCAGCACCAGGGTGCGGGCATGCGAATGCTCCACTCGCTTCGCCAACGCCGCCGCCTGAATATTGAGAATATCCTCGCATTGCGTCTCAAAATCCTCAGCCGCCGGCACAAAGGGACGGGAGGGGAGATATGCATACTGCAAATCGCAGCGGTTATCAGTCTCGCCCAAGGAAATGAGTCGCACGGGCGGCAGCATCTCCTGCGCACGGGAAACGGAGAATGAACCCTCACTCAAACGGGCATTCCCCACCCGCGCCAAATCCACATCGGCATAGACGACTTCATTAGTCCGGGAGAAGCGTTCATTCTCTGCCAGCACACGGCCACGGCAGGCAATCAGGGCCTGACCGCCACACACTGAATCCTGCGTACTCTCTCCCACCCCGGCAGAAGAATGCACATACGCCGCCACGCAGCGAGAGCTGAGCCCCTCCACCAGACGGCGGCGGTACGCAGCGCTACCCACCAGCTCCGGTGCAGCTGCCGGGTGCAGGATGACCCGCGCCCCCTGCAAGGCAAGACGCGCCGAGGGAGGCATGACGCTTTCTGCATCCTCACCGATTTCCACCCCGAAGCACAAATCCGCCCCATCAGAGAACAGCAAGTCCGTACCAATCGGTACCTCTCCCTGACCGGGAAGCGATACGGTTTCCACCCGCAATTCATCTGCCGCACGGAAACACCGCGCGGCGTAACAATCTCCCTTACAGGTAAGGACGCTTGTCGGCACCAGCCCCAGCACCCTTCCCTGCTTCACCACAGCGACCACGTTATAGAGAGCATCCTCCACCGGCAGCGGCAGTCCTACCACCGCCACGGCGTTACATCCGGCCGTCTCTACCGCAAATCGCTGCAACCCCTGCGCCGCAGCCTTCTGCAATCGGGGCTGAAAAAACAAATCACCGCAAGAAGCCCCGGTCACACACAACTCCGGGAACACCACCACGGCAGCACCGTCGGCAACCGCCGTTTTCATCGTCTCCACCAGAGCATCCACGTTGAACTCCACGTGCGCCACACGCACCCGAGGCGTTGCCGCAGCCAGACGATAATAACCGTATGTTTTCATCATATCTTTCTCTGTGCGCCTATTTTGCCAGAAAGCACCCCAATCGTCAATCCCCGAAATAAATCCGGGCCTGCCGAATTCATTTTTTCAATTAAGCCCATTCGCAACTCGGGTCTGTTTCAGATTTGCTGGTGCTCAAGAGACCTCCAGATGACAGAAAAAG
>CAYYKC010000143.1:0-4494 GCA_964471605.1 uncultured Akkermansia sp.
GCCGGGTTCGGCATCAAGCCTATCCTCGTGAGCAATTACGAAAAGGTACGCATCGGCAAGTTGCCGGAGTGCCGCCGCAGCGGCAACCGCTACGTCTGGAACGTCCCGCAGGATGCGCTCATTATTTTCGATGAGTGCCAGAAATGCAAGGGGCGCACCAGCCTGAACGCAAAGTTGCTCATCGCCGCCCGCGCCCAGCACCTCCGTATTTTGCTCTGTTCCGCAACAGCGGCCAGCAATCCGCTGGAGATGCGTGCCATCGGCTTTGCCCTCGGGCTGCACACCATCACCGACTTCTGGGCATGGGCCGTGCGCTATGGTGTCCGCGAGACTCCGTTCGGCATGAAGTTCACTGGTGGTGAGTATTACCTCAAGGCTCTGCACGAGAAGATTTTCCCCTCTCGCGGTAGCCGCCTCCGTATCGCCGATATCCCGGACTTCCCGGAAACCGTCATCGAGTCGGCTATCATCGACACCGGCAAGGCTAAAGACATCCAGCGCGTGTACGACACCATGCGCAAGGAACTCAAAGCAGCCGAGCAGGAACAGAACAAAGCGGCTCTGGCCAGTCTTGCCGAACGCATGGAAGCCCGCAGAGCCAGCCAGATGACAATCGTCCTCCGTGCACGCCAGGCGGTGGAACTCCACAAAGTCCCGGCAATGGTGGAAATGACCCGCGATGGTATCGAGGAGGGCATGTGTGTGGTCCTGCTGGTGAACTTCACCGACACCATCCGAGAGCTATCAGAAAAACTCGATTGCCCCCACATCATCCACGGCGGGCAGACCGCAGAGGAACGGCAGGACATCATCGACCGCTTCCAGCGCAACGAGATTCCGGTCGTCATTGCGAACATTCAGGCGGGTGGCGTGGGCGTAAGCCTCCACGACCCGAGCGGCCAGCGTCCCCGCCTGAGCATCATCTCGCCCACATTCTCCGCGCAGGATCTGCGCCAGGCACTCGGGCGCGTTCACCGCAGCGGTGGTGCAGCCAGCATTCAGAAAATCTGCTTTGCTGCCGGAACCTGCGAAGAAAAGACCGCCAAGAGTTGTGCTGCCAAGCTCGCGCAGATTGACCTGCTCAACGATGGCGACATGCAGCCTTTCCCCCTCCAATAATCCTTAACACCTCCCTATCTCCCATGACAACGAAAGTAAAACACGCTAAGCATTCTCCCTCCAGCCTGGGCTACAAAGAAATCTGCCCGGCATTCCGTGGTCGCTCCGGCACGAATCCCGCAGCCGAAGAAGGTACGCTCATGCACGAAGCTCTGGAAAAGGACGACTTCTCCAAGCTCAACGAAGAACAGGCATTCCTGTGTGGACTTTGCCGTGACTACCGCGATGGCGAGCTGGCAAAGCTCTCCAACCCGACCCTGTACCGCGAGCTTAAACTCACCATTGCAGGTGGCCTCACCTACGGCACAGCTGACTTCGTGGCGATTGCCGGGAAAATCGGTCTGCTGATGGACTGGAAATTCGGTCGCGGTGCCGTAGACCATGCGGACTCCAACGCCCAGGGCTGCGCTTACGCACTCGGCGTATTCGAGATGTTCCCGGAGTTAGAAGAACTGACCGTTCACTTCGTTCAGCCCCGCCGACAGTTTATCAGTACGCACACCTACACCCGCGAGGACACCGAGCGCATGCGACTGCGAATCCACACCATCATCCGCCGAGCCAACGCCCGCAACCGCGAGGAGCATCCCGGCATCCATTGTTGCTACTGCGCCAAACAGGCCACCTGCGCCAAGCTCCGCAGTCTTGCCCTCCCGCTGGCCAGTCGCTACGCCGAACTGAGCATCCCCGAGGAACTCCACCCCTCGCGCATCATCTCGCCCGAACTGATGGCCCATTGCCTCGACTGCGCCAAGGTGCTGAAAGAATGGATTGATTCAGTCAACTTCCACGCCATCGACATGGCGGTCAACGGCAAAGAAATCCCCGGCTACAAGCTCACCAGCCGCGCAGGTCGCCGCAGCATCCCGGATGCGCTTGCTGCCTATGGTGCGGTGAAAGACAGCATGTCCCTTGAGGACTTCCTCAACTGCTGTGGCAGCGTGAGCCTTGAGGAGCTGGGCAATAAAGTTTCCGCAACTGCTCCCCGTGGGCAGAAGCAGAAAAGCAAGGATGAGCTGGTCACTCGGCTTACCGAGGACGGCATCATCACCACCGGTGCGCCGAGCAAGATGCTCAAGCGTATCAAGTAATTCCAAAAGCAAACCAAATAGAATCAAGAATTATGGCTAAGATTAAACCATACGAAATCAACGGTTCCGAGCAGAAGCCCTCGGAAGTAGCAAACACCGATAACACCATCGCCGCCGCTGAGGCATCCGACCTCGTTCCTGCTGTTGCCGAGACTCCGCTCCCGCTGGGTACGGTAACGGGCGACATCAGCACGGAGGACATCGTCATCCCGCGACTCAACATCGTTCAGGGTGTCGGTACTCTCTCCGAGTTGTTCGCACCGGGCAATGTTGTGCTCAACAAGGAAGTTGTGTTGACCGATGGCACCAAGCCGCTGGAGCTGACGGTACTCTCCGCTCACAAGCAGTTTGTGGAGAATCTGCCCTTTGACTCCGAGGAAAAGCCCCGCGTATTCAATACGCTGGAGGAGGTCAAAGCTGCAGGTGGCACCATCGAATGGGTGAACGACATGCCGCCCGCATTCACGCCGATGCTGCGCGTTCAGCTGTTGTTCAAAGCCCCCGAGGATGCCGACTACGCCTACCCGCTGGAGTTTGACGGTGTTCCCTACGGTCTGGCGGTCTGGACGCTGCGCGGTGTAGCTTATTCCCGAGCCGGAAAGAACATCCTCACCGCTGCGAAGTTCTCGCTCCGCGATGGTCTGTTCAACGGCAAGTGGGCTCTCACCACCAAGCGCGAGAAGTTCGGTCGCAACAGCGTTGTTGTTCCGGTTCTGCGAAACATCGGGCGTCACACCCCGGACTTCGTGGACTTCATCAGGAATATCGGTTGATAACCCCAATGGCCGGGGTGATGTCAACCATCACTCCGGCCAGCAGATCGCCCGCCGCCATGAAGAAGAAAACCGTGATTCCCATCAATCCGAAGTCTATTTCTCCGGCTTGCAAGGAACTGGCCAAGGCTCTGGCTCCCATCATCAGGAGAGCGATGCAGAACCCGAATATCTGCTTCGAGCGGTCAGTCGGCAGCCGCGTCGTAAAGAGCTTAAAATAAATGCTATAGACAAGCAAATAAGTTCTGGACTTGTGCGCTCAGTATGCTAGAGTATAGGTACATGAATAGCAATAAGTATTTAACGCCTAATGTTTTACGCAATAGTAAAAATCGACTCATATTGACCATCACCCGATACAGGAAGTCCCGCTACTGGGCTGTATACGCCGGAGCAGAACTCCTCGCCGTGGTGCTCTACCGCAAGGGAGCCGAAGCCATCGTGGATTTCATCACCCAGACAACCATCCGCTAAGTATGACCACCAGATACAACATAAGCATGACCAAGGAGCAGGCAGAAGCGCGAATCGCGCGGCTGCAAACGCTCAACGTGAATAATCTCCAAAAGGAGTGGGTACTGCTGTTCGGCACTAAGCCGTACACGACCAACAACAGGCAGTTCCTCATCAAACGGCTGACGTGGCGTATCAAATGCATCCTGAACGGAGGATTGTCTGACCGGGCAATGAGGAGAGCCGAAGCCATCGCGGATGAAGCGCTCATCCGTTTACAAGTCCACAAGCACAAAGTGGTGCGGACTCAAATCATTACTAATGAGCCACCGCAGCCGAAGCTGGAGGACTTGGAACGTGGCACGGTGCTGCGCCGGGTTTACAAGGGCAAAGCGCATGAGGTGACTATCCTGGGGGCAAGCTCATTCGCCTACGAGGGAGTCCGATACGACAACCTGACCGCCATTGCATGGAAGATTTGCGGCTATCCCAAGAGCGGCAATTCATTCTTCAACCTCGCACCCACTCCCCGCAAAACCGCTAACGCCAAGAAGTGATATGAAAGCACAAGCACCACAGATACGCCGCTGCGTAATATACACGCGCAAGTCCATTGCCAAGGGGCTCGACCAAGAGTTCAACTCTCTGGATGCTCAGGCTGATGTCTGCATGAAGTTCATCGAACGCCACAAGGATGATGGCTGGGTATACACCGGAACCTATGTGGATGCAGCTGTCAGCGGTACCACGGTCGAGCGCGAGCAGCTGACCGCGCTGCGCCGACTGGTGAAAGCCGGAGCCGTGGACTGCATCGTGGTCTACAAACTCGACCGTCTCAGCCGCGACTTGGCGGACTTTTCCATCCTCATGAAAGAGTTTGCCGAGAATGGCGTGATATTCGAGAGCGCTACCCAATGCCTCCAGAGCGACACGCCCGAGGGTAAACTCTCCATGAACATGATGGCGGTGGTAGCCGACTACGAAGCTGCTATCATTCGCGCCCGACTCCGAGATAAAATACGCGCCACGCGTGCGCGAGGACGCTGGGTAGGTGGACG
>CAYYKC010000144.1:0-4373 GCA_964471605.1 uncultured Akkermansia sp.
CTGGAATGTCTGCAACAGTAACCATCAATTCAGCATCCCTCGACCGCAAGCTCGCCAAGTTTGCAATTCTGGGGCAGAAGTCGCTGGAAGATGCCCTCATTGAGGGAGCAAAACGCTTCACGACTCAGGCGGTTCGCAACACCATGCCCATGATTCAGACAAAGAATCCCTCTACAGCCAAGAGCGAGTGGACGGCGCGAGTCACGCATTACTTTGAAACGCATCGCATCACCCGCAAAGGCTATCGCAAGGATGCTGCCTTGCGGCGATTGCTTGCCAAGAAAAAGAAAAGCCTGGGGCGTGAGGCTTCCGGCTGGAATGCTGCCGCCGCCAAGCTCAAAGCCACCCGCATCCCCGCATGGGTGAAACGGCACGGCATCGCAGAAGGTGCTTGCCGGATCACACGCAAGCGCAACCGCATCACCATTATTATCACTAACTCCGTGCCGTACAATGAATCCATGACCATGCGCCGGGCTGCGTATGTGCTGGATAAAGTGGAGAAAGGCTTTGCCGGAAACCTGAGAGCTTTGAAAAGAAAACTGATTCGCTCCTGCCGATGAACACGCATTCCATAACCGAGACCATTCGCACCTGTCTGCTCCAAATTCACCCGGAGCTGGCGATTCATACGCCTATCAGTACCGGGGAACTGGTGACACCCTATGCTCTGCTGACCTGTATTGCGGATGATGAGCTGATACTCGGCAATAAGACATGGGAATGCTCGCTGCAAGTATCTATGCATAGTACAGCGTTGGACGAAGAGGATACCGCCATGAGGGAACAATTCACCACGCTTTGTTCCGTTCTGGGCAAAAAGACCACCCGCGAGGCTATCAACGCATCTGCACACGATTTCATCCTGTACAGCCTCAGTCTGCGAAGCATCGAGGAGCCGCAGACCATGGAAAACGATTTCATCCAGAGTGCTACATTCCGGGTAGTGGTACAATTTTGACACGCCGACAATGTATTATGGCTACAATTATCGGAACAGTCGGCGTATTCGGGTTCGATGAAGACCAGCAGGGAATCCTGTTGGAGTCTCAGGACATCGACTACAAGCCGGACAGCAAAGTACAGCGTGACTATCGAGGGAAGAAAGTCGGCATCATCTTCTATGATGACCAGACCGATGTCTCCATGAAAGGTTACATCCCCCGCGACAACCCCACGGACATCAAGGTTGCCCAGACACTCGTGTTGGCCAATGCCGCACCTGACCATGGGCTGTCTACCGTCTCTACCGGGACGAATGTCGTGACCGGGATTAAGATCGGGCTCAAAAATGAAGACCTCGCATCTTTTGAGGTTTCTTCCACCATCTATGACTTCTGATGCAAAAGAAACCCTCAACTGATGCGCTGAACTACATCCGTTCCCGCGATGGAGAACTTGAATCCCTGATGCTGGCAGCATGCCTGACAGCCTTGGGGATTCCTTTTTCCGAACGCCCAGCGTTTTCCGTGTCCGGCGACACCGAACCTGTGGTGAACTGGCTCTTTGATGAATCTTCTCTCGATGGCAAGTTCAAAGCCAGCGAGATGATTGCCCGCTGGCAGGATAAAGGCTGGATAACACGCACCGATAATGACCATCCTCTCGCCTATATGGCAGCTGCTATGCGCAACCTTTGCACACTCATCAACCACCACATTGGCCATGCCCCCAAAGTGGAGCTGGTGAAGCGCGGCAACAAGACTCTTGTCATTCCCGAAGGAACTCCTGAGTCCCAGCTGGGGATTCTGATTAACAAGTTCACAAGGGGGTAGAAATAGAGAACCTCCCGGGCGCAATCCGAGAGGTTCTACAGAAAAGCAATCCACGCCTACATGGATTTCATGACCATAGAATGACATTGAACTACTCCAATGTCAAGATTTTTTTAGCAAAAAGCCTTCTTTTTAAGTGAAAAGTGACGTGCAGACAGGATTGCGCTTCCTGCTGCACGGAGCTCCTTTACAGGCTCATAATGAACAGGACAATCTGCACTATGATAACCAGAAGCTCAATCCACTTTAATGTAGGCATTTGTGGTTGCTATTCTGCCAGCCGAGTTCAACTGCTGTTCCGTACCCTTGCGGACACGTTACCCCAGAGGAAAGGGCTGCTAACTCTCCGCTGAAGGTGAACGAGCCACCCACCAGACGAGTGGTGGCGGAAAAGCGAGAGGAGTCTAGCATATAGCCGTCATCCGTTCAAGTCTGAACGGCTTATACTTTTGACATCCCGGCAATGTATTATGCCTACCATTTCCATATCCACCCGCGAAGACGAAAACAATCGTTCCATGATTCAGCCCCCGGCTCGCACCGAATCCGGACTATCCTTGCGCCCGATTTCACTTGGTTCGCTCGAAGTCCTGCGCCAGCTGGGCAATCCGCTCTCCGCAGGCGATGCCGACATGACCAACATCGACACCCGAACGCTGACCGAGTTTATCTGGGTACATGCCGCTCCGCTCGATGAAGTGGTCGAGACTGTCTACAATGCTCCCTCCCAAGTGAACCGAAAAGCGGCTCTCTTTGCCATGAGCATCAGTCCGGCAGAGCTGCGTACCATCACCTCGGCATTGTCGGCAGACCAAGCATCGTTGCAAGCCGCATCTGCCATCCCACAGCCGGATGCAACTGACTCCCCAAACGAGCTTACCCCGCGCTGAATGCAACCGTGATTTTCTCGATTGCCAAAGCGACGGGGTGGACTGAGGAATACATCCTGTGGCTTCCGTTGCGCCGGACACTCCAATACTTGCATGCCGCTTGGATAAGTGAGGGTGTTATCACCGAGTGGCGCAGCGTCACCGAAGATGAAGCAGCCGAAGCCCAAAGCCTGTACAACCGGCTCAAATACCTGACCAGACATGGCTGACGTTACATTCACATTCTCCGGCGATGCAACTTCCTTACAGAACGCCCTGAACGAGATTAAGGGAGAAATCGGTAAGACCAAGGAATCTGTACAGGGGCTTGCCGGACAATTTGCCGCCTCCTTTGCCGCTATCGGTGCTGCCATCGCTGCGGTTAAGGGGGCGTTTGCTACACTGGGTGGCATCTCCTCGGCTGCTGCCGCTATGGAGCAGACCGGACTGGCGTTCAAGGTCATGATGGGCGATGCCGCCGCTGCTGCCGAGTACGTAGAAAAGCTCCGTGTCTACGCCGCCGAAACGCCCTTTGAGTTCGGGGATATTTCCGATGCAGGAAAGACCTTGTTGTCTATGGGTACGGCAGCGGAAAAGAGTATTGAGGTCATCCGCAAACTGGGCGATATTGCCTCGGTTTCCGGCAAGCCGCTCAAGGAGCTGGCGTTCCTCTATGCCAAGGTACAGAACTCCGGCCTGAGTAACGAAGTAGCAGAGTCCTTGGAAATGCAAGGCGTGCCTATCCGCAAGCTGATTGCGGAAATGAAAGGGATATCTTTCGAGGACGTGTTCAAGGGTATTTCCAAGCGTCAGTTCAATCTGGACGACCTCGATGCCGCTCTCGACAAGCTGACTGGTCCCGGTGGTCTGTTGGAGAACATGACCAAGCTGCAATCGCAGACGTTCTCAGGTGCTCTGAGTACGCTGACCGATGGCTTTTCTGCATTGGCTGTAGAGATGGGTACGCCTATCAATGCAGCTATTCTTCCGGTGCTGGGCGAATTGACAGCTTACGTGGATTCCCTGACACCCACCATTCGGCAATTCGGGCAAACTTTGGCCACCGTCTTTGAGGGTACGGTGGCAGTTATCACGCCTATTGTCTCCGGCATAGGAGAACTTGTTTCAATTCTTGGTGGAGCTGAGACGGTGATTGCCTCTGCTGCAGCCGCCATGCTCATGTATGTGGGTAACACCAAGACGGCTACCACCAGTACCGTGTCGTTCCGGGCGCAGCTGGTGGCTATGGGCAATACCATCAAAGGTTTGTCGTTCTCGTCCTTTGTGACAGGCTATCGCACCGCTCTCTCCGGGTTGAAAACAGCCATGTCCTCCACGCTGGCCGGGCTCAAAGTCACTTGGTCGATCGCGTGGACGACTATGGCAACCATCACCCGCACGGCTATGGTTGCGGTAAAAGCCGCCATCGTCAGCACAGGTATCGGCATCATCATTGTGGCTATCGGTGAAGCCCTGGGGGCTCTCTATTCTTGGTTCATGGGCAACAGCGAAGCCGCTGAACGCGCTGCCGAATCTGCCCGCGAGTTTGAGAAATCGCTCAGGAATATCAACCAGCAAGCGGAAAAGGTCAAGACTCATGAGCAGTACGAGGGATTCATGGAGCAGCTGGAGGAGCGCATGGAAGATTTGCGCGACCAGCGCGACATGGCCGTGGCCAAGGACGAGGACGAAGAGGTGATAAAGCTACTCGACCAGCAGCTTGCCCGGC
>CAYYKC010000145.1:0-4370 GCA_964471605.1 uncultured Akkermansia sp.
GGTCAGCAGGATGGTGCCACCGGGTGTCTCGTAAATGCCGCGACTCTTCATGCCGACGAAGCGATTTTCGATGATATCTACACGGCCGATACCGTGTTTACCACCGAGGGCGTTGAGTACCAGCATGACTCCCAACGGATCCAGCAGCGTGTAACCGTCTTTTTCACCTTGCGCGGTAGCGCCAACCTGAGCAATGATATCGGCGATACCTTCAGTCTGCAAGCCGATGATATTGCCCTTTTCAAAGAGACACTGCAGGTACTGCGGAGTGTCCGGAGCGTCCTCAGGTGCAGACGAAAGAACATACATGCCTCTGTCTTCCTCCTTGGTGGCATCGTACCAGGTGTCCTCAAGTATGCCGGCTTCGTAGGAAATGTGAAGCAGGTTGCGGTCCATGGAATAGGGCTTCTTCATGCTCTGGCGAATCGGAATGCCGTGTTCCTCAGCGTACTTAATCATCTCGGCTCGGCCGGGGAACTGGTCACGCCACTCTTTCATGCGCCAGGGGGCAATCACCTGAAGCTGGGGTGCGAGAGCGTTGATGGAAAGCTCGAATCGAACCTGGTCGTTACCCTTGCCGGTAGCACCGTGAGCGATGGCATCTGCCCCCTCTGCGAGAGCGACATCCACCATTGCCTTGGAGATGCAGGGACGAGCGATGGAGGTGCCCAGCAGGTAGCGTCCTTCATAAACGGCGTTTGCCTGGAACATCGGGAAAATATAATTGGCGGCGAAATCTGCCTTCAAATCGCCGATGATGCATTTGGAAGCACCTGTTGCGAGAGCTTTTTCAATTACGCCGTCCAGCTCTTCCGCCTGGCCTACGTCTGCACAATATGCTATAATTTCAGCATTATACTTCTCCTTGAGCCACACCAGAAGAACAGATGTGTCAAGACCACCGGAGTATGCAAGTACAATCTTCATATCGATAATCCATACGGGGTCAGCCCGCGTGCACGTTGATTATACGCCCTATTCCTCAGAGTTAAAAGCAAAATCGCTTGGTGTGACGTAAAAACTGATTTCTCAACCATAAAAAATGCGGCAATCCTGTATAGGAGTGCCGCGTTATATCGAAGAAGAAGGAATGTCTTATTCTGCAGCGGGTGCGGGAGCTTCATCGGTCGGCTCGGGAGCGTCGCCCTGAAGTCCCTGCTGCTGGAGCTGCTGAAGCATCTCCGGAGTCAGCTGGAAGGGCATGCCTCCCTGTGCGGGCTCGTTCTTCTTGATGTCTTTCAGGCTGATGGTAAAGACGAGGGTGGAGTTGCTGCCGATGGGGCCGGGAGCCTGCTCGCCGTAGGCCAGAGCCGCAGGGATGCACACTTCGTAGGTGGAGCCGATGGGCATCAGCTTGAGCGCCTCTGCAAAGCCGGGGACGACCTGATTGACGGGCATCTCAATGGGGGTGGAAGCGGCATCAAAGACCTTGCCGTCAATCTTCTTACCCTCGTAGGTCACCAGACAGACGGCATCCTTGCCGTCCTTTGCCTCATCATACTTGCGGCCATCAGCCGGAGTGACAACGCGGTAGAGCAAGCCGGATTCCGTCTTGGTCACACCTTCCTTCTTGGCGAATTCTGCTTCGAAAGCCTTGCCTTTTTCGAGATTGAGCTTGGCCTGCTCAGCCTCACGGGCACGCAGGGTTTCCACAAAAGCGCTCATACCGGCTTCAATTTCAGCCTGGCTCATGGTGGGCTGCTCGCCCTTGAGTGCCTGATCAAGGCCCTGGAAGAATACCGCCTGGTCAAAGTCGGAGGAGGTCAGCGTAGAGGCACCGGCGGCCACTTCCTGACCGAAGCGATAACCCATGAAATAGGAGAAAGCTTTCTTCGCCTGCTCAGGGGTAGCGGTGGGAGCTGCTGCGGGTGTTTCGGGTGCAGGAGCGGGGGCGTTCTGGGAGAAGCAGAGCGGCGTTACGGCAGCCATGGTCACAGCCAGGCCGGCCAGAATCATGATGTATGTTTTTTTCATAACTCGAATATGGAAGTTTCGCGCCCGCAGGAAAATCCGTCGGCAGACGCAGGTTACGCTCCACATGCTACCCTTTCGATGGGGTATAGTCAAGTTCTATCATTGTGTGCATTGTGACATGCGCGTGCATATCTTTCCACCTGTTCGGGCATCCAGTTGTCGGGCAGGGGCGTGCCGTTCCGCAAGGATTCCCGAATGATGGTGGAGGAGGCGGGATGATGACCGCTGATGAAGTGACTCCTTACGCCCGGACGTGGTTTCGGGACCGTCCCCCTGTGATAAACGATGAAGGTGAGATGCTCCGTCAGGTAATCATAGCGAGCCCAGTGGTGCAGTTGCTCCCATTGGTCTGTTCCCAGGAGCCAATACAACTCTGCATGCGGGTGCAGGGCGGAGAAATGCTCAACCAATCGCCAGCTCCAGCTGGGCGGAGGCAGAATTAAATCCAAATCGGATACGTGTGCCCACGGGAGCCCGGAGATCGCCAGTCGGAGAAGCTCCACCCGCTCGTCATCGCGGAATAGTGTGCGATTTTCCTGTTTGAATGGAGAACAGGCTGCCGGAAGGAAGATGACCTCGTCCAGACAACAACTCTCCTGCGCCGCTGCGGCAATATGCAAATGCCCGGCGTGTACGGGGTCAAAAGACCCGCCGAACAGACAGATTTTCCGTTTACAGTCCATCCGTTCCTTTATAGGGCAGGAAGCCGCCGATGGGAAGTTTGACTTTCTTATCCTCCGGTGTCAGACGGCGATAATGGTTGATAAAGTTGGACAGATGCCCGTAGTTGGCTGCATTTTTTGGGATGCCCTGTTGGCCGCAGTTGACCAGCACATTGAAATGAAGCTCTGCGTGCAGGTGGGCAGGGAACATGCCGCGATTTGTACCGATGGTGCCCACTTGGTCGCCTCTCTTCACCAGCTGCCCCAGTTGTACATCGATTCTGTCCAGATGGCTGTACAGTGTCTGGCAGCAGAGCACTTTCTTTGTCTTGGGTTCGCGGAAGGCATGGCGTACAATGACCACCTTGCCCCAGCGCCCTCGAGCATCGGAAGCGTATGTCACCAGCCCGTGTCCTACGGTGTACACAGGATCGCCCAAATCGGAGTTGCCGCCGCCGATGCCGTTCCAGTCCTCGCCCAGATGTCGGGGAGTGGCCAGTCGCAGTCCGCGGGATTTATAGTAGCCTTTGCCGTCCGGCTTGCCTACAGGAAAATCAAAACCATCCGCCAGAGGCACGAATGCCCATTTCCCGTCCGGCGTCTTCTGCGCAAAATCAGCTGCCGTTGCTTGCGAGCTCACGATACCGAATAGTGTCGTGACCAAAAGAACGAGATGGCAGTATAGATAACGCATGTATTCATTCTACCATACCTTGTTTTGGTCTATCAAGCTTCAATCTTGCCATGAAGCAGTCAGAGTGATTCGTCATATTCTGCTAATCCGTTACACTATCTGATTTGCGAGCCTCAACGTAATTCCGCGAGAAAGCAGAAAAAACATCCATCGGTATTACGGATTTGCGGATTGTTCAAATAAATGAACTAAGTCGCAACCTGCACTTGACAAGAGGGGTAAGCATCCTGTATGCTGCTGAGCGATGAAGAAAGTGATGCAACTGCTTGCGGCGCTCGGGTTCTGTGTATTCAGCCCGTTGGCTCACGGTCTGGAAGTCATCCTGACCGGGGGCGTGGCTTTGAGGTCATGGGAGAATTACCGAGGCCCGTCGGCTCATGATAACTGGTGGGCCAACTTCATTCGGGCATCGACCGTGCAGATAGGCATTACCCGCGCCAAGAATCCCCGGGAGCGCATTGTGTGGATCGTATACCGCCCCTCATACATCACCCGTAGCCGGGAAAACAAGATGGATTATATCCCCAAGATTAGGGAGACCGCCGGGAAACTGGGGGTGCAGCTGGTGTATGTGGATTCCGCAGAGGCTGCCTATGCTGCCATCAATAAGGCTCCGCGCCGCGGCGAAAAAATCAATTCTTTCTATTATTTCGGGCATTCCAACCCGCACGCATTTATGCTGGATTACAGCAATGATATCATCGGCGCTTCCACCCAGTGGATGCACGAGAATGACCTTGCTGCCAAGATACGTCGCGACATCTTTGCCCCGGATGCGGAATGCTGGAGCTATGGCTGCTACACAGGGCAAAGCATGAGCGCCAAGTGGAAAGCTGCTTTCGGTGTGCCGATGTGGGGGAACATGGAATCCACTCGCTACCAGCCTGTAGGCGAGGGACGTTTGCCGGCCGGTGCAGGGCGCTGGGTTCGCTGATGTTTCTCTTGTGCCACAGGTAAAAAAACGCCGCCTATCGTAAAGATGGCGGCGCTTTTTCTGTGTACGACCGACGCGATATGCGCACTGCGGTGAAAGTCCGCGA
>CAYYKC010000146.1:0-4319 GCA_964471605.1 uncultured Akkermansia sp.
TAAGAGTGCATTTTTTTCAAAAAGTGTTGCATTTGAACTTGCAATTCACCTTTTTCTCCCGCGCGGGGTACGGAAGTCAGGCCTTGCACCGCCGCTTCAGTTCTGCCATCTTGAACCAGGCCAGGCCGATGAGCAGCGCCAGAGAAATACCGTAGCAGACAAAATCCGCGCGCCCCGTCGGGAACACCCCGGCAGCATCCCGCGCCTGCAACAGGATACCGAAAGCCACCGCTGCCGCTACCTGAAGAAGCAGTCCTGCATACCGTATCCTGCGTCCCGAACACATCATGGACGTGGCGGCCATACTGATGAGTGCGATAAGAAGGAAGCAGCCATGCCCGCCGCCCCATAACAACTCCGAGCTGCACAGCACAGAGACGGTCAGCAGCAACCCGACTCCGCCCACCCAGCGGCGGGCGGGGAAGAAACCTTCAAGCAAGCGGCACAGCACCATCACCGCAATACTGCCGTAGAGCTGGTAATGCAGCAGGGGACGGAGCACCTCCTGATGATTCGGCTGCGCAGAGGCCCCGGGAATGAAATAAGCAGGCACAATATAAAGCAAAGCCCCCATGCAACAGGCCATGAACGGCCAACCGCACCAGAGGGCAGCCGCGGCCATACGCCCGGTGAAACGCCCGCAGCACCCCCTGCTTCGTCCTGCCAGTATCAAGCCGCTGCGCAGGAGCTGCGCCCCCATCCCCGCCACGGCCACAAAGAATCCGGCGGCGAAAATCCCGAACGGGATAGCCGCCCGCAATTCCCAGAGCGGGATATCGCCCAACACACGTCCCCCGGCAAAGGGGGTGGCCTGTGCCGTATTCTGCAGAGCAGCCGTTGCCAGAATCAGCATACCGGCCAGCAGGAGGATGAAAAGGCGGTGTCTCATGCTGCCCATGATAAATGCCGCAGGCGGCTCGGGCAAGCCTGCACTGCGGCATGAATAAAACAGTTGGAGAAACGGCGCATCAGAGCACGATACCCAGTTGCTCCGGCAGCGCGATACGCGGGCGCTCCGTCAGGATTTCCCCGCCCTGCGAGCCCACCGCCACCGTGTGCTCAAAATGCGCGGACCAGGAACCATCTGCCGTGACCGCCGTCCAATCATCCTCCAGCACCTTGATTCGGTAGGTACCCAGGTTAATCATGGGCTCTATGGCCAGAATCATGCCGCGTTTGAGACGGGGCATAGGATAGCGCGGACGGTAGTTCGGAATCTGCGGTTCCTCGTGCAGGTGGCGGCCTACGCCGTGCCCCACATAATCACGCACGATTCCGAAGCCGAACGGCTTGACAAAATCCTCGATCGCGCCGCAGACCTCCATGAGAGAATTCCCCTGCTTCGCCTGAGCAATACCGCGGAAAAGAGCCTCCTCCGTCACAGCCAGCAGACGGCGGGCTTCCTCGCTCACGTTACCCACGGGAACCGTCATGGCATTGTCGCCGTACCAACCGTCCACAATAGCGCCGCAGTCCAGGCTTACGATATCGCCGTCCTTGATGACACGCGACCCGCCGATGCCGTGAACAATCTCCTCATTGACAGAGATACAGAGCTGGCCGGGATAACCGCAGTAACCCAGAAAGGCGTTGCCGCATTTCTCTTTCCGGAAAAGCTCCGCCGCGTAGTCATCAATCTCCTTGGTGGTAATACCGGGACGGATGATGGGCATGAGTTCCATCAGGATGCGGGCCGAAACTTCACCGGCTTTGCGGAGCTTGCTGATTTCGTTAGGATTGCGGACGGGGATGCGTTCTGCCATGGTAATGATTCCTGTTTGTCTGAACTAATTATAGCATGCCGGAGGAGAAACTCAACCCCTCATCCTGTCGCGAGCTGATTTTTTTTCTTGTCAGAGAACGTACCCATGTGTACAGTGGTGCTGAGATGCTCCGTTACCTTGCCCTTTTACCCCTTCTCCTCTGTGAACCACCGATTACTGAGCGACCGGACGTTTTTCCGAGCTCCCTCATCGACATCAGCCTGGATGCTGATACGGCACCCGGCTTCCTCTCCGGAATCGTTTTCCCCGGAAATGTCTCGGCAATCGAATTGAATCTGCCCCTACCGGAGGAAGTCGCCGCCCCAAATTTCATCGCAGATATGGAGGACCCATACGGCTCGGCATACTTTCGCGAGGATAAAATTCCCGGCAGTCTTGTCTGCCTTACCTATGATTTATCACGACTGAAAGACGGGAATGACTCCGGCATTCTCCCCGGGAAAGCGGGAGAGGCCATGGTGAATGCACTCGTTAACCGATTTACGGAAAGAAGGGGAATAATTATCTGGGACAAATTTCACCGGACTGAAACAACATCGAAGAACTGTCGAAACCGTCCCTGTTATCTGCTGCGGGACAAGCCCGCCCCTGCCGCAGCTGCTACTTTCGTTCCCCGGGCGCATCTGCTTCATGGTTTCGTCTATGCCCCGGTCGATGGAAAAATACGGTTCTGCGGAGCCGCCGGGGGACGCTTGATTGTCTACAATGGCATACAAGTCCTGCTGGATACGGGATGGAGGAATCAGGGCATACAGAAAGGCGACTCCGTCAGACTCTGCCGCGACAAAATAGTCCCGCTGTATGTGCTACTGCTGGAAATGGATGCAGACGCATCCGGAGGTATCCTGCTGGTTGAATATCAGAAAGAAGGTGATAACAGCACCCCAATTCACCTTTTCCGCACAGATTTTGTCGAGCCGGACGACTCGCTCATGCAACGATGGCAGGAGCATTGCGGCACGCCCATTGCAGCGCCGGAGGAAGCGCCGGTCTGGCTGCTGCCGCAGCAAAGATGAAGCAGCTTTGTAACACAATTGTAACACTCGGCGCGCATTTTATGCTCGAATTCCCGCCGCCCTTGTGCTACAAAAAAAGCATCGACATCTTTTAACAATAACCGGAATTATCAATTATGGCAATCCACATTCAAATGAGTGAAGAGGCAGAGCGCGAGATGCGCCGCGCCGCGCTGCGCAACAAGCTCTCCTCCCTGTTGGCCTGCATCCTGTTCGTGGGTGGCGGTGGCCTTATCCTGACGCTGACCGTGGTGTTCATCGCCGCGGAAGCCCCGGCGGAATTCCTGGCCTACGTGGCTCCGGCAGAGAACCTGCCGCCCTCGAATGAGCCCACCACGCAGCAGCTCTCCTCCAAGGCATCTTCTCCCTCCACGGATGTCTCCCCCTCGGTGATTGTGTCTACCTCTGCCGCCCCGGTGGCCATGGCAGAAGTGGACATCCCCATGGATGACAGCATGGACGTGGGCGTTTCCATGGATCTGGGCATGGGTCTGGGCGATGGTCTGGGCGATGGTCTGGGTGAAGGCGGTGAAGGTCTGGGCTCCGGTTCTGCCGGTGGTTCCGCTCTGGTGGGTACGTTCTATGACCTCAAGCAGACCAGGACAGGAGCTCCCACCGGCATCGTATCCGGCGGCGCCGGTGAAGGCAAGGCGCTGGAGGTGCTCAACGGCTTCCTCAAAAACTGGCAGGAATCTACTCTTAATAAGTACTACAAGTCCCCACAGAAGCTCTACGCTTCCAGCTTCTATCTGCCGGTGTGTCTGGCCAAATACGGTCCTAAGGCCTACGGCGTGGGTGACAAAGTGAAAGAAGGTGCATGGGTAGCCATTTATCGCGGCAAGGTGCGCGCCCCGAAGAGCGGCAAGTTCCGTTTCATCGGCACCGGTGACGAATGCATCGCCGTGCGTTTCAACCGCAAAATGGTGCTGGAAGCCGGTTACCGACTGCCTTCCCGCTGGAGCAAGGAGAAACCCGGTAACGCCAAGGTCTCCGGTGGAGACGGTGCTGCCTACTGGAAAGAAGTCAAGGAAGGCAAGGATAAGATCCACAAGGGATATGAGCTCGTGAAGATTAATGGTCTGAACGTCTGGAACAACGCTACTTCCGAATTGGGCGGTCTGACTGCCGGTCAGGTGTTTGAAGTGGAAGAGGGTAATGTCTACCCGATTGAGGTGATGGTTACGGAAGTTCCCGGTGGTAAGTTCGGTGTCATGCTGCTGCTCGATGACCTGTCCGAAGGGATGAAGTACAGCAATCCGGCCAACAAGTATCACCTGTTCCGCACCAACTTCTCCACACCGAATGAAAAATCCATTCTGGAGCTGATCAAGAAAGAGGGCTGCAACATTGGTGACAGTCTGGAAGTGCCCCAGTACAATCAGGACTCCCTCATCTGGGTGGCGGTTCCCTGATAAGCTCCCTACATCATCATTTATCAGACGCTGCATCGGCTTCTCGATGCAGCGTTTTTTATGTACGACCGACGCGATATGCGCACTGCGGTGAAAGTCCGCGAGGA
>CAYYKC010000147.1:0-4267 GCA_964471605.1 uncultured Akkermansia sp.
CCCCCGGTCTTCCCGGTGCCTGGGGCGCGCTGCGCGTGGAGCTGACCCTCACGCAGCCGGAGGAAGCGTGATATCTATGATAAACGTATTATGGCAAGTGCGAATGATTATGTGAGCAGGAAGGTGAATGCGCCTTCAGAGATGCGGAGCCGGGAGTGGCAGCGCGTGGATGCGCAGCTGCGGGAGCGGGCTTTTTTTATGGCGGGCGTGGCGAATGCGAAGGAGCTGCAGAAGTGGCGCAGTGTGGTGGAACGGGTGGCCGGCGGCGCGATGAGTGCCGGGCAGGCCCGGGAGGAGATGCGGCGCTATTTAGAAAAGACAGGCTACAAGCCGGAGCCGGGGCTGGAGGGTACGATCAAGGACCGCAGCACGGTGCAGCGGATGAAGGTGAGCATCGACACGAATGTGGAGATGGCGCGGGGCTGGGCGCAGCGGCAGGAGATGCTGGGGGATGTGCTGAGTCCCGGGCAGGAGCTGTACCGGCAGCGCAACAGCCGGGTGCCGCGCGACTGGGCGCAGCGGTGGCGCGAGGCGGCGGAGGCGGTAGGCTGGGAAGGTGTGGCACGAGGTGGGCAGATGATTGCGCTGGTGACGAGTCCGATATGGGTGGAGCTGTCTGCGTTTGATAATCCGTACCCGCCGTTTGATTACAACAGCGGGATGCGAGTGCGCCCGGTGGATTTTGAGGTGTGCGAGGAGCTGGGGCTGGTGAGGCTTGATGATATCGATGCGCTGGAGGAGGAGATGGAGGCTCAGAAAGAGAGTCTGAATGCCGGTGTGCAGGCCAGTGTGGAGGGGATGGGCGAAGATTTGATTGATGCGGTGATGCAGCAGCTGGGTGGGCTGGTGCGGCGTGTGCGCACGGCGGATGGGGATGTGCTACGCATGAATGACCTGAACGGGACAACCCCCATCAGCTCCGAGGATTTGGCTGATTCTTTTTCTCAGCCCATACCAAGGGATGTGCCGAATTACCAAAAGAAGGCACTGGAGGATTGGACAATGGATAGTGACCAATTTAAGGGGAAAAAGCCGGAGGTAGGATTAGACGAAAAAGAAGATTTGAGTCGACTTTTTGAGCGTTTGATTCCCGAAGAACGGGAAGAGCCTCTTTATCGCTCCATGCACTGGGGATCTAAAGAAGAACTGGATGAGGTGCGGGATATCGTACGAAAGAATGGCTATTATAGCCCGCTGCCGCATCGGGTCGCTGATTCATGGTCCGGTAGTAAGAAAAACGCGGAGTACTATGCAACGAAAGACGGAGATAAATATCAGGCTGTTTTTGTTTGTAGGCGGAGCAAAAGCGCAAAGGATTTGCGACCGTTTTATGATGTGATGCATCATAAGGAAAATTCAGCGCATCCTCTGCGTTTGGAAAGTGAGTTTGTTTTTCTAGGGGGAACCCGGCTCAAGCTGTTGGGGATTCAGCGGTACGAGTTGGATGGAGGCATCATACGCGATGTCTATCTTGTGGAGGAAATATGATATCACTTTCCATATCGTCTGAGCCACTTGGCGAGGCGTTTGCGGTACGTTGGTTCAGCCTCGTAGAATACTTCAGAGCGCATGGCGCCTCCCACAATTTTACGAGACGGAGGCGTATGGGCGGGCATGATTCGCTCGCTGTCTCGCCTATTTCTGCGCTCGTAACGTTCCTGCTGCTCTTGCCACCACCAGGAATCGCGCACCTCCTCTGCCCGGGTGAACTCTGCCGGGGTTTGGTGGAGGTTGTTTTTTTTACGCCCTTTCACGGGGGCATGATAACACGAAAAAGAAAGGAAATCAAGGCATGATAGAGCTGATGGTAAAGATAGTGGGAGAGATTCCGAAGCGTTTGCTGCGGGAGCAGGATGTAGAGCGGCTGAATGCCCGGGCAGCCGGGAAGATGCAGCGGGCGGTGGTGGAGAATTTTGAGAGCTTGGGCGGCGAGCGTTTTTACAAGGATGCGGCAGATGCCACACGGCTGGAACGGCATGGGGCGGAGGCGGAGATCCGAGTGGAGCACCGAGGGGTGCGGCTGCGGTGGAAAGGCGGCGTGGTGAAGCCGGGTGCGGGGGTGAGCAGCCACACGGGAAGAGCCACGAAGCTGCTGGCGATACCGGGGAAGAAGCGGATGGAGGCGCCGGGGCGCTATCGTCCGCTGTTTTTCATGCCTGTGAAGGGGCGGCCGCATTTGCGCGGGCTGTTGCTGGAGGGTGAGGAGAAGGTAGCCGAGAGGAAATGGAAGGACAAGCCGGCGGGGCGAGCGGTGATTGAGCCGAAGAAGAATGGGGCGGTGATGTTCCGGCTGGTGGATGAGACGGAGCACGCGGCGAATCCGCGAGTGATGCCTGCGCGGAGTGTGCTGGGGGAGCTGGCGCAGCGGGATATGCTGGGTGCGCTGCGGATACTGCTGCGGAAATAAGATTTTATTAACCTGAAGAAAGGAAAAGAGAGAGATGGCAGAGAGTGATTATGATATCAAGATAAAGCTGGCCACGAGTTATGATGGCGCGGGTGAACAGGCGGCGGCCGAGGGTTTGCAGGAGGTTCGCCGTGTGGCGGCAGAGGCTGCGGCGGAGGCTACGCAGGAGGTCGGCAGGCAGGTGGCTGAGGAGCTGGAGAAGCTGGCCGAGGCAACGAAGGCGCACGAGCAGAAGGCAGCGGCGCAGGAGCGAGCGGCGGAGAAAGCGGCGGCGGCGCAGCGCCGGGCGAAAGCGGCCACGGAGGAGGCGGCAGCGGCGGAGGAGAAGCTGAAGCGGCAGATGGAGCTGGCCGGGAAATCGCGCAATGAGCTGATACGCGAGCTGGAGCGGCTGGCGGCAGCCCGCAAGGCAGCGGCAACGGCGGGGAATACGGCGGAGTTTGAGCGGCTGACGGCTCAGAGCGCGGAGACGCGAGAGGCGTTTGAGAAGCTCAATCAGGGGCTGGAGCTGACGAATATCCAATTCATGCAGCAGGCGCAGATGGGGATGCAGGCGGGGCAGACGCTGGCAGGCATCGGCGCGGCGGCGGCGCAAGGCGGTGGGAATGTGGCAGGGCTGGCGGCGCAGTTTCTGAGTCTGGGTGCGGCTATCAAGGCGGGGCTGGGCCCGTTTGGCTGGGCAATGGCGATTTTGCAAGGATTGCAGATGGCGTGGGATTATTTCAGCCAGAAGCAGGATAGGGCAGCCGCAGCGATGAAGGAGGCACGAGAAGCACAGGAGCAGCTCAATAAGACGCTGCTGGAGGGGGCGCAGGCAACGCGCGCGGCAGTGCTGGAGGTGCAGCGGGATACCACGGAGCAAGAGGTGGCGGAGCTGGAGCGCGCCGGAGCGGCGCGGTTGCGTGCGCTGGATGAGGTGCAGCAGCGTGAGCGGCAGTTTGGGGCGGCGCGGCTGGAGCGGTTGCGCACGGAGACGCAGGCGCAGCTGACGGCTCTGGAGACTCGGCGCAGCGCTGAGCTGGTGTCGCAGGAGGCGGCGAATGCTGAACGGGAACGCTTGCAGCGGGAGCTGCGTGCGGCGGAAGAAGCGGAGGCTGCGGCAGAGGATGCCCGGCAGCGAAAGCGGCTGGCGGCAGAGAGGGAAACGAACCGGGCTGTGGTAGCGGCGCGGCAGGAGTTGCTGGGCAAGATGCGGGCTGATATGGGCAATCTGCTGACGCAGGAGTGGAATGATTTTGACAAGGCCAAGTATGAGGAACTGACGGGAAAGGTGGCGAAACTTCGCGGGATTATTGATGCGGAGCGGGCGGTGCTGGAGGCGGTCAATAAGCAGATGGAGGCGGAAAAGGCCGGGACGAACGATGCCGCTGTGCTGGATGATTTGCGTCGCCGCCGTGCGCAGGCTCAAGTGGAGATTGCGGAGGCAGAGGCCGGACTACGGAAGGCTGATGAGGAGGCGGAGTTTCTGTTCACCGGGATGCTGGATGATGTGCGCAAGCTGGCCCGGACGCGGAATCTGACGGGGATGGCGGCGCTGGAGATGGCGAAGCAGACGCAGGAAGCCTACGCGCAGGAAAAGACCCGGGCAGAAGATGCCGCAGCGGCGCTGGAGGCCGGTCGGCGGGCTGAGTCAGAGCTGAGCCGGACGGCGGATTTGCGGCAGGCGCAAAATGCTGCGCTGGAAACGGCGCTGGCGGTGGAGAAGAAGGCCGCAGAGGAGGCCGCCGCAGAGCAGCGCCGGAAGGAAGAAGAGGCGCAGAAGCTGGCGCAACTTGCTGAAGATTGGCAGGAGGTGCAGCGGCAGAGTCTGCCGGAGCAGCGGAAATGGCTGGAGCAGACGGTGAGCAGTCTGGCGGCGGG
>CAYYKC010000148.1:0-4191 GCA_964471605.1 uncultured Akkermansia sp.
GTACATAGCATTCGGAATGCGATATACTATGTGTGGTTTTAGTTGTTAGACTTATGAGAACTCTCTTTCTTCTTTCTTTGATTTCCTGTGGGGTGCTGGCTTCTGCTGCTACGTATTCTGTTTCTGATGTAAATGAATTTAAGTCTGCGTGGGATGCTGCCGTGGCGGGGGATAGCATCACCCTGACGGGTGATGTGGATTTATCGCAGATTTCCACGCCTCTGGCGGACAAGACGGGCAGCATCAGCGTGCAGGCTGCTGCCGATGCGGCCCTTACCTGGAGCGCGGACTCCGGGCAGACCTCGCTGCCCACAGGCATGTCGCTGAGCAACATCACCATCATCAATGCCCCCGGCTCTCTGTCGGCTCCCGGGGTGGTGTTCGGGGAAAAGGTGTCCTTTGTGCAGAGTCAGGGTAAGGCTCCGGTGCTGGTGGCGGAGGGCGAGATGACGCTTCGCACGGGAATGAGCTTTTCCCATGTTGTTTCTGCCACAGACGGCGGTGCGCTGGTGGTGAAAAAGGGTGCTTCCGTGCTGGTGGAGGGTGGTGTTACGTTTGATTCCTGCGCTTCGGAAGCCCTCGGCGGTGCCATTTATGTGGAATCGCAGGACAGCTCGGGCGCGTATGCGCTGGTGTTGAAATCCGATACCGCCAAGGGCAATATCACCTTCACCGGCAATCAGAGCGAGGCCACGGAGGAGTCCGGCCTCTACACCGGCTTCCCGAATGATGTGTATCTGGGGCAGAATGCCGCCATGAATCTGGATGCGGCAGAGGGCTCAACCATCAGCCTGAGCGGCGGCGTGGAGTCGGAGGACTCCACGGCACTCATCGTCAAGACCGGTGCCGGAGAGGTGCTGCTGGGCGATGGCTCGTATTACGGCGGCATGCTGAGCATTCAGAGCGGCACGGTGAAGCTGGCAGAGGATGCCGACTGGGGCGATGGTTCGGCCGTGGTGCAGGTGGCGGCGGGCAGCACGCTCTCTATGGCAGACGGTGTCGCCATGGATGGAGCCCTGGAGCTGGGCGGCAAGCTGGCGGCGGCAGGTGTTTCCTCCGTGAGCGGAGATGTGACGGTGCAGGGCACGGCTGCGGAGCTGGATGTGGCGGAATCGCTGAGCCTCAACGGCGGACTGGCGGCCGATGCCGGGGCTGCGCTCACCAAGAGCGGCACGGGTACGCTGTTGCTGGCAGATGCCGCCGACTTTGCCGGCAGCCTGAGCGTGCAGTCCGGTTCCGTGGAGCTCGCAGAGAATGCCACCTTCGGCAAGGCTGGTTCAAGTCTTGCTCTGGCAGAAAAGACCACGCTGGTGCTTAACCCCGGTTCCGCTGTGCAGGCGGCTCTTGCCATGAATGCCGCAGCCATGGAGGTGAATGGCGCCGCCTCGCTGCTTTCGCCGACCCTCAATCTTTCCGGTGAAAACACCTGGAGCTTCCGCATGACGGATGATGCCGTGCAGAGCACCACCCACCGCCTGCAGCTCGCCCCCGCCGCCACCGTCAGCGTGGCAGAGGGCGGCAGCCTGACGCTCAACGTGGACATGCGCGGTGTGACCTCCACCGGTGATGCCGAGGAAATCTACCTCATCAACACGACGAAACTGACGGATTCCAAACTGCGCGAGCTGCTGAGCAGCGCGGAGGTGACGCTCACCGACAAGGAAGGCACGCATGAGACGGACGCCGCGCTGGACATCGCCACCGGCACCATTGATATCGCCGCGCTTTACGGCGAGGAAGCTCCCGTCATCAACTTCGATCGTCCCGGTGTTTCCATTGCCAACGCCCTGCATTCCTCCGTGGGGGCACTGCATGCCTTTGCGAAGCAGTCTGTGCAGCATCTGGGTGTCTCCGCCGCTGCCCCGGCTGAGGGCACGAACGTGTGGGTCTCCGGCATCGGTTACTTTGACCGCTATTCCGGCGCGTGGAGCTACTCCGGCGGCGGTTATGCCGTGGGTGTTTCCCGCAGCGTGAGCCGCAGCACCGTGCTGGGACTCTCCGTCGGACAGATGATGGGCAGCAACGATGCCAAGCTCAACTCCGCCGACAGCGATGCTGATGCCACCATCGACCAGAATGAAATCATGTTCGCCGTGCAGGCGCGTCATGCCTTTGATGCCATCGGCGGCGGCACGCCGATTCTGGATGTCATCGGCGGCTTCGGCATGACCGACAACGACTATGAGTCCGACACCCACGAGGGCAGCTGGGACGACACGAACTTCTACGCCTCCGCCCGCCTTTCCTGGCATTGGAAGAACGAGCGCGATATCTACTACGCGCCCTTCATCGGGCTGGAGTACCTCTCCGGCAAGCAGGACAGCGCCACGCTGCGCGGCACTGCCGGCAGCTGGGAGAGCGACGGCGCGGACATGAGCATCCTGACCCTGCCCGTAGGCTTCACCATGTACAGCCATCTGGACATCGGCGACGGCATGGTGCTGACCCCCAGTCTGGAGCTCAGCTACCGCGTCGACCTCACGGAAGCCGACCCCGCCACCGGCTGCACAGACGGCACCGCCCGCTGGCAGAGCGAGGGCGAAACCCGCAGCCGCAGCGCCTTTGAGCTGGACGCCGCCGCCCACCTCCAAATCACCCCGCAATGGAGCACCTGGGCCGCCTACCGCTACGAAAGCCGCTCCAAACAAACCAACCACACTATTTCCGCCGGTGTGAATTATCGTTTCTGATATAAACAAATATGTAATTAATAAGTAGAAAGGAAGTAACGATGAGTGTAAGTGAAAATTATCAATGGTTGTATAATGTTAAAACCGACTCTTGGGATAAAGTTATAAGTATCAATTCCGGATCATATGAAGCATGGCAGTGGAATCGCAAAACACATGATTGGGATATAAAGGTTGTTTTTGATACAAATGGTGCTTATCTTTATTATTATGGGAACGTTTTAGATGGCCCTGACACGAATGGAGACGGATCCGTTCCTGGTCAGATTTGGGTGTGGAATAACAATGCGTGGTGTAAACTTACTCCTGAAAACTTTACCTTTGATGAAAATACATACATTATTACCCATGGTTTAAATAATACTCTGTTTAAAGAGGAATGGATGTGCGGTATAGCGAAGGGGTTAAAGAATAGGGAACATGAAGCACAAGTTTTAGCCGTGGATTGGGGGGATATAGCGGATAGAACCAATATTGGAATAGGGGATCTTACTGCAAGTGGAATAGTTGATTCTTCTTTTAGAACGTATAGATTACTTGAGCAAATAGCACAATACACAGACAAAGATTTAGGAGCTTTTACAAGCTCCAAGTTAAATCTCATAGGCCACAGTTATGGGGCTCATTATAGTGCGCATTTGGCAAGTTACTTAGGTAACAAACCAGCTTCTTTAGTTGGCCTGGATTCCGCTGAAGAAGGCTTTCAAAGTCACGAAATTATTCTTGGTCCGGATTCTGCACGAGAGGTGTATTTTTACAAGTCATCGGCAGGATTAGGTGGTGGAGATACCGGTAACAAAGCACTTGGGAAGTTTAATTTTTATACTATTGAGCATAGGGGGGATTTAGATTTATATGCGTGGTTTGATGCATGGTCTGATGATCATGGATATGCACATCAGTTTTATATTCGAACTCTCAACAGTTCAAGTGCTGGTATCGCAGGTTATAATATACAGAACACCAGATATTTTGAAGATTTGTCTCGTCTTTGTATATCTACGGCAACTTGTGGTGATCCTTATGTAGGTATTGTTGGAAGCTCTTTGAAAATTGAATGCCTGACACGTGGATACTATAATGAAAATCCTGAATTTAAATTAAAGGAATCCTCATGGTCTGTTTCAGATTATTGGTCGTCTATACAGGAGTTGCAGACAACTACTTCGGGATTTGTTCGAGAAGTGAAGAGTATATCGGATAATGTTGAAGCTGTGTCTTATTTGGTAGATTATGTGCTAATAGATGATACCATTCAATTAGGGAATTCAGGGACGTTGAATGTAGGGGAACAAAGCAATATAACATTTTCAGTATACAATTATGCTGACAATCATTCGTTTACTACAGAAGTTTTAAGAGAGGCTCAGGAGAATCAGGGGAGTTCTGTGCAGGTGTGGTTATCTACGACGCCTTATTTGAATTCGAATTCCATCATGATTAGCGAACAAGGGATCTCTGTGTTGCCTGATTCTACTTCGACTATTAACGCACAGATAGG
>CAYYKC010000149.1:0-4178 GCA_964471605.1 uncultured Akkermansia sp.
CCGCCGGTGCCAACCCCATCTCCCTGCAGCGCGGCATCAACAAGGCCGCCGCCGCCGTCGTGGAGGAGCTCAAGAATATCTCCAAGCCCGTGGACTCCGGCAAGGAAATCGCCCAGGTGGCCACCGTTTCCGCTAACTGGGACTCCGAAATCGGCGACATCATCGCCGAGGCCATGGACAAAGTGGGCAAGGACGGCACCATCACCGTAGAGGAAGCCAAGGGCATCGACACCTCTCTGGACGTGGTGGAAGGCATGCAGTTCGACAAGGGCTACCTCTCCCCCTACTTCGTCACGAACGCCGACACCATGGAGGCCGTTCTGGAGAGCCCCTACATCCTCATCTTTGAGAAGAAGATTTCCAACCTCAAGGACTTCCTCCCCGTGCTGGAGAAGGTTGCCAAGAGCGGCAAGCCCTTCCTCATCATTGCTGAGGACATCGAGGGTGAAGCCCTCGCCGCCCTCGTGGTGAACCGCCTGCGCGGCACTCTCAACGTGGCCGCCGTGAAGGCCCCCGGCTTCGGCGATCGTCGCAAGGCCATGCTCCAGGATATCGCCATCCTCACCGGCGGTCAGTGCATCTCTGAGGACCTCGGCCTCAAGCTTGAGAACGTCGATATCGACCAGCTCGGCATGGCCAAGCGCGTGGTCATCACCAAGGACACCACCGTCATCATCGAAGGCGCCGGCTCCTCTGCCGACATCTCCGCCCGCGTCTCCCAGATTCGTCGCCAGATTGAGGACACCACCTCCGACTACGACCGCGAGAAGCTCCAGGAGCGCCTCGCCAAGCTCGCCGGCGGTGTGGCCGTCATCAAGGTCGGTGCCGCAACGGAAACCGAGATGAAGGAGAAGAAAGACCGCGTGGACGATGCCCTGCACGCCACCCGCGCAGCCGTGGAGGAAGGTATCGTTCCCGGCGGCGGTGTTGCCCTCATCCGCGCCCAGAAGGCCATCTGCGCCCTCGAGCTGAGCGGCGATGAAAAGACCGGTGCCGCCATCGTCTACCGCGCTGTGGAAGCCCCCCTGCGCCAGCTGGTGGAGAACGCCGGCCGCGAAGCCGCCCTCATCGTGGAGAAGGTCAAGAGCCTGGAGTCCCCCACCATGGGTTACAACGTGGTGACGGATGCCTATGAGGATCTCCTCACCTCCGGTGTGGTTGACCCCACAAAGGTGACCCGTTCCGCTCTGCAGAACGCCGCCTCCATCGCCGGCCTCATGCTCACCACCGAATGCCTCATCGCTGACCTGCCGGAGAAGAAGTCCTGCTCCTGCGGCGGCCACGGCGGCGCTGACGCCATGGGCGGCATGGGTGGCATGGGCGGCATGATGTAAGCCCCCCAAAAAAGTCATATGGCCTGACTACCCTGTAACAAAAAAACGCCCCGCCTTCATCCCGAAGCGCGGGGCGTTTGTGTTATCTCTTTTCAGAGAAATGGAAGAGGGAACTCTCGGTTGCTTCAGGAACGAATGTCCGCATTGGATGCAGAATTGCCCCCATTGCGAAAGGTGTGGAAAAGAAGATCTGTCTCATATCTTCATAAAATCTCTGACTTTTTTAGCAGATGTAAGACAATAGATAGGCGGAGGTCCTGAGATGGTGGGGAATATGCGTAGTGCCCTCCTGGTGGAGTAGTGCCTGAGATCGGGAATTTCAGAAGCCTAACAAAATGCTATGACCGATGCATTCAAGCGTACTGCCGGCTATCGCTCTGTTCTGCATTCATAATCGCTGCTTTTCTTAATTTCACTCGGTGCATCAAATCGAGAAGTGGGCTGTGAAGGCATTTTTGAGAGGCTCGTAAAAAGAGTGGTAATCATCCAACCCGGGATTTCCGCGTCCTCGGGAATAGGCAGAGAAGTGGAACATGTTGAACCAATAGACGGTGCGTCCGTTGAGCTCACATCGGTGAGCATCCAGTAACCCCTCCGGGTGTTGACTCAGCAGCTGCGGCGCGGGGGTGAATACTTCATTCAGACCGACATTGGAGGAGATAATCAAGTCCGGATTCAGCAATGCCAGTTCTTTTTTCAGGAATGGCAAGCCTTTCGCAAGAGATGTTCGGAGAGCCTGCCAATTTGTTGCCCAATTTCCACTTTCATTGGATGTTTTGGAGAGGTTGAGAAAGGCACAGCTGATGCCGGAAGGTGTGGCAAATGTTTGTGCAATGGCTTGTGCCGCAGGAACATCTGACCATTCGGGGAACCCATGTTGAATACCATACAGCATATACAGCAGACGCCTGTGAAATGTGTATCCATTCACACTTTTGTTACCGATGCGATTTTGTTTGTACGCTTGAAAAACTGCTTCAATATAGTTACATCCGGCAAGGCCGATTCCCTCTCGACCAACGAAGAGTACCTTAGTTGCCTGATGGGTATAGTAGGGGTAAAAGCCGTCCGTGGTAAAGAGCTCATCTGCCGAGCTTCTTTGCCATTCTGCCATGAGCTGATGAATACTGTTCAGAAGCGGCAGTTCGTCATCAGGGTATTTCGGCATTATTTCGTGCATGGGAGGTTTATAATTGGACTTCTGTCAGCTTGCGGAGGAGGGCTGACATTTCCGCTTTGTTGTTTATCTCGCTTGCCAGAGTGACGGCATCTGCAGCCGTTTCTTTCAGGCCAAGTGCATCGAGGCAAATGCGGCGTTGTTCTGCCGATAGAGTGTGCAGGATGAGCCGGACGGATGTATAGCGCCCGTCAGGTTGGCAGATAAAGTCACAAACCACTGCTTCGGATGTCTTGTGGATGAGCAGGATTCCCTCATTACCGTATACAGACCAGCTCCATTGGTTCTGTGGCATCTCTTCCCGGAAGCGGCACAACTGCTTGTTCGTGGCGATAAAACGCTCTGCGTAGGTAATAATTTTGAAGAGTTCCTGCACCAGATAGTCAAGCAGCTTCGCCGTTTCCTCTGTGGTTCGGGAGCCGGAGGTGAGCAGCCGTGTGTGGTGTTCATCAAGTCTTCGCCACCAACAATACTTGTTCAGACGACCTCCCAAAGTCGTTCTCATAGGCATGTACAGATTCCGGCGTTCGCCGAATTGTTCCGATAGGTTGATGTGGCATTGGAAGTAATGAAAATCCGGGGAATCATGGGTCAGCCGGATGCAGAGTTGTTCCGGCGTATTCCAGGGGTCATGCCGGTAGAAAATCTCGACCACTCCGTTCTCCTTCGATTTAATTTCCCAGTCCTCGCTTACTTGCTTATTCAGTTGCTGCACGAGAGCCTCCATCAACTGCACCTGTGCGGCTGAATTATCACGCCCTGTCACTTCTCCGGGATTATCCGTTTCTACCTGGTCTGCTATGCGGCGCAGATTGTCGGCGATGCCTTTCAGCGCCTTGTCAGAATGTTGCGCGCGGTACATTTCTGAGCGAAAAACCGTCACAATCCGCAGGACATGTTCTTCCAGCCCGGCTGCTTCTTCTCCGGTTCGACCGCAATTCTCCACTATCAGTCCCAGACTCTCGCTAATTTCGAGAAGGGATTCCTCTGACAGGTGAATGGCGACGTTGGCAAAGTCAAACCGCAGCTTGTTGGCTTCCTCTGCCGTGACTTTGCCGTCCTGGAGAATCTCGCAGATTTCTTTCAGAAAGTCCAGACAGACCAAAAGCTTCTGTTCGTAGACTCTGGAGTCTCGCTCCTGCTCTGCTTCCGTCCGGGTCTGCCACTTGAGCATCACACTCGTGATGACCGCGCCGAACACAATGCCGAGAACCGCTCCCGCCATCTGAATCCACAAATCCGTGATGGAGAATAATCTGCATGTCACCGGAAGCACAACAGCCGTGATGATTAACAGGATAACCATCAGCACGTATTTATCAGCCTTGAGATTCGGTCGGCTCATGATGATAGAAAGTTGCTCAGCGTTTTCGAATATGCCAGCTTAAACCATTATTTTTTGAATAGTAAAGACCATCCGTCGTTTGGGCAAGCAGCTCGCCGTTACCTACCATCAAATCTTCAAATTCAAATTTCGGCCGACCACCCCGTAAATGCCAGGTGCGTCCGTCATTTTGCGAAAACTCCAATTGATGGGCATTTTGCGGAGAAATGCGCAGCAGTTCTTTACCTGTATTGATTATTTTCGACATAATACTGTTTAGTTGTTGTTTTGTGAATGATGGTACTCTCAGAACAAAGACCTGTATACATCTTTCCGAATACTT
>CAYYKC010000150.1:0-3928 GCA_964471605.1 uncultured Akkermansia sp.
CAGGTACTGGCCAAGATGCCCGGCGGCCCCATCTGGGTGCAGAACGACAAGGGCATCCTGCCGAACAAGCAGGCCGCCATGGAGGGCATGGAGGAACTCATCCGCCAGTTCATGGTCAGCACGGAGTGTGTGAACGCCCCGGTCGGTCAGGTCTACTTCGCCGCCGAGAACCCGAAGGGCGAGCTGGGCTTCTTCCTGGATTCCAAGGGCGGCGGCATCGCCAACCGACTGAAGATGCGCAGCCCCTCCTACTGTACCCTTTCCATCCTGCCGGAGCTGCTGCCGGGTCACCTGGTCAGTGACGTACCCGCCATTCTGGGCTCCTTCGACTTCGTGCAGGGCGAATGCGACCGCTAACATCTTTCAAAGACAACACTTCTGAACACACATGTCTGAACAACCCAATGCGATTGACGCCCTGACGGCGGCCAAGCCTTCTCCCGGAGAGAAGTACTTCCCCAAGTTCGAGGTCACAGAGGAGCTGACGGCTGAGGCCGCCAAGCTGGTGGCTCTGTACCCGGAGGGCAAGGAACAGTCCGCCGTGCTGCCCATCATCCACATGATTCAGGAAAAGCACGGCTACATCTGCCCGGAGGCCATGCCCTGGATTGCGGAAATGTGCAAGAGCACACCCATCCATGTGGCCGGCGTGGTCACGTTCTATCCCGGCATTCACACCACCTGCCCCGGCAAGTACCATTTCCGCGTGTGCCGCACCATCGCCTGTGCGCTTTCCGGCGGCGAGGAGCTGCTGGCCTACATCTGCGGCAAGATTGGCGTGGACCCCGCCGCGCTCACCGATGAGCACCCGATGGCCGTGAGCCCGGATGGTCTGTGGAGCATCGAACCGGTGGAGTGTCTGGCCAACTGCGGGTTCGGCCCCAATGTGATGATTAACGAAACGCTGTATTCCCAGGTCACGCCGAAGCTGATTGACAAGCTGATTACCGAATACAGCAAGAAAGACTAACCCCCTCTGCGAAACATGAGCGAAATCACCTACATTCGCGGTCGCGAACCGCACCCGCGTGAAACGCGCCGCATTTTCCGTAACATTGACCGCGAGGGATACAATCCTTCCATCAAATGCTTCATGGAGGACGGCGGCTACGAGACGCTGAAGAAGGCCATCAAGATGGAGCCTGCCGACGTCATCAACGAAGTGAAGAAGAGCGGGCTGCGCGGGCGCGGCGGTGCCGGTTTCCCCACCGGTGTGAAGTGGACCTTCATTCCCAAGGGCAACACCAAGCCCGTCTACCTCGTCTGCAACTGTGACGAATCCGAGCCCGGCACCTTCAAGGATCGCTTTGTGGTTCATCAGGACCCGCACCAGCTGCTGGAGGGCATGATTATTGCCTGCTATGCCGTGCAGGCTCACTTCGGCGTCATCTACATGCGCGAGGAGTTCCCGGAGGCTGCCAAAATCATGCAGACCGCCATCGAGGAAGCCAAGAAGAAGAAATTCCTGGGCAAGAACATCCTCAAGAGCGGCTTTGACCTGGAAATCATCGTTCACCGAGGTGCCGGTGCCTATATCTGCGGTGAGGAAACCGGCCTGATTAACTCCATTGAGGGTCTGCGCCCCTATCCGCGCATCAAGCCGCCCTTCTTCCCCGCTGCCATCGGTCTGTATGGCTGCCCGACCATCGTGAACAACGTGGAATCTCTCTGCCAGGTGCGCCAGGTGCTCATGCGCGGCGGCGAGGCCTATGCCGCAGAGGGTGCTCAGCGCTCCCCCGGCACCCGCATCATCGGCGTGTCCGGCGACGTGCGCCGCCCGGGTTACTACGAGATTATTTCCGGCTCCATCACCTTCGGTGAGCTGCTGTACGACATCTGCGGCGGTCCGAAGCGCGGCCGCAAGTTCAAGGCCATCATCCCCGGCGGTGCCTCTGCCAAGGTGATGCGCTGCGACGAGGTGCTCAAGGACCGCAACCCCGACGGCACCGTGCGCGAGATGAGCGTGTTCGACATCCCGCTGGATCTGGACTCCATCGCCAAATTCGGCTCCATGAGCGGTTCCGGCGGTGTGATTGTGATGGACGATTCCCGCAGCATGCCCAAGGTGCTCAACAACCTGAACCGCTTCTTCGCCTGGGAGTCCTGCGGACAGTGCTCCCCCTGCCGCGAAGGCAACCCGTGGATGCTCAAGCTCTCCACCCGCATCTGTGAGGGCAAGGGTTCCCCGGAGGATGTCGATTTGCTCAAATCCGTGGCAGACAACATCTGCGGTCGCACCGTCTGTGCCTTCGGCGAGGCCTGCTCCTGGCCCACCCAGGCATTCACCACCAAGTTCCGGGAAGAGTTCCTGGCGCTCACCAAGCCCATCAACGCCCTCAAGGCCCACTCCCCGGAGACGGCCGAGGCCCGCAAGTACCTGATTCGCGAAGACTGAACCTCTCTTACCTACATGAGCTCTATTCCCGCAATACTGCCGAAGGATGCCGCCGCCGCAGAAGGCAAGGTGAACGTCCAGATTAACGGCACCTGGTATCGATTCCCCAAGGGCACCCGCATCGTGGATGCCTGTAACTCCGTGGGTGCACACGTGCCCACCTTCTGCTATCACCCGAAGCTCTCCGTCGTGGGTTCCTGCCGCATGTGCCTGGTGGAACAGGGCATGCCCCCGCGCCTGGCGCCCGGTGCCGCCCCCACCTATGATGAGAACGGCTACCAGCCCATCTCCTGGATGCCCCGCGCCGTCATCGCCTGCGCCAACACCGTGGGCGAGAACATGGGCATCCGCACCAACAGCAAGATGACTGAAGAGGCTCGCAAGGGCGTGCTGGAGTTCCTGCTCACCAACCACCCGCTGGACTGCCCCATCTGCGACCAGGCCGGTGAATGCAAGCTGCAGGAGTACACCGCCGACTACGGTCGCGGCACGCACCGCTTCACCGAGGCCAAGACCAAGAAGGGTAAGAACCTGCCCATCGGCCCGCGCGTGAATCTGGATCAGGAGCGCTGTGTGCTGTGCCGCCGCTGCGTCCGCTTCATGAAGGAAATCGTGGGTGAAGAAGTGCTGGGGGTCGTGAACCGCGGCGCACACAATGCCATTTCCTGCTATCCCGGCACCACGCTGGACAGCAATTACTCCATGAACACCGTGGACCTCTGCCCCGTGGGCGCTCTCACCAGCAAGGATTTCCGCTTCCAGATGCGCGTCTGGTTCCTGAAGAGTACGCCGACCATCGACGTGAACTGCGGCACCGGCACCAACATCAACATCTGGACCCGCGAGAGCAAGGTATACCGCATCACCCCGCGCCAGAATGATGAGGTGAACAGCTGCTGGATGCCCGACAGCCACCGCCTCAACTACAAGTACATCAACGCCCCGGAGCGTATCCTCACTCCGCTGGTCAAGACGGATGCCAAGGCTCCGCAGCGTCCCACCACCTGGGACTCTGCCCTCGATCTCGTGGTCGAGCAGCTGCACAAGTGCGCCCCCACGGAGACCGCCATTGTGGCCTCTGCCCGCATGACCAACGAAGAACTCTACATGGTGCGCGCTCTGGCCCGCCAGCTCGGCATCACGAAGCTGGACATCGTTTCCCGCAAGGGAGCTGGCGACAACATGCTGGTGAGCGAGGATCGCAACCCGAACACCAACGGTGTGAAGATGATTCTGGGCAAGACCGGCACCGGCCTGAACGCCATCCGTCGCGGCGTGCGCAACGGCACCGTCCGTTTCGTCATTGCGCTGGGTGAAGACCTGACCTCCCCGGAGGCCGGCTTCACAAAGGAAGATTTGGAGGGGCTGGATTACCTGCTGACCATCCACCACAGCGAAAACGAAACCACCCGCATGTCCGACGTGGTGCTGCCCGGTGTGACCTTCGCAGAGAAATACGGCACCATGATTAACGTGGCAGGCCGCATCCAGCGACTGAACAAGGCCATCGAGCCGATGGGCGAGGCACACTCC
>CAYYKC010000151.1:0-3837 GCA_964471605.1 uncultured Akkermansia sp.
CGGAATCAAGTTCGGGTGTCGAGATTTCCTTATCGAATACAATATCCTCCACACCGCCGATGGTGATAGTAGGCTCGCCCTCTTCCTGCGATTCCTGCGTGCCGCTGCCATCCGGCCACACGGAATTTGCTCTGCGAAGCTTGATTCTGAGATTCTTGCCATCCGTCAGTCGGAGACCCTCACCGCAAATCAGCTTTTTGAAGATGAACAAGTGCTCATCCCGCTTGCGGAACAGCCCGGCTGGCTTGCTCTCGTATTCCTCGCTTTCGGGTGCGGTGTAGTAGTTGTCGGACTCAACATTGGAGCCGCTCGCGGCATCCTCCTTGGCTTCCTCTGCTTCATCGAAGAGCTTTTCTACCTGAATCGTCTGCAAGTCCAATGTCCCGTAATGAGCCTGATAGATGTGGGCGCGATTGACCTCCTGAATCTTGACGAGCTGGTAAGAACCGATGAATACGGACAACACGCCATCCCCTTTGATGTTGGATTCCGTCTTGCCCCAAGGCACAAACTTCTCCTCGGTCTTTTTGATTTCCGCGCTGAGGATTTCGCCCTTGTCATTCTGCTTGATGATGCAAAAAGCCTTTTGAAGCTGCTCCGTAAATCCACCTATGTCGACCCATCCATCGGTGTAGTCGTAGAGGGCAGCGTCCTTGGGAACCGTGTAAGTCTTACCCATGTAGTCAAGGATAGCCCCGGCTTTCATCTGGGCAATCTTCGGCCAACTGCCATCAGCACTCACATCGCAGAGGTGCTTAGGCTTCAAACGCAGTTGGAATGGCACAACCCGGAACTCCTGCAAATCCGTTCCTCCAGTACCCCGGTATTTGGTATCGCGGAAATCCGAGCCCGAATACTCGATGCTGGAGGTCGATGTTCCGTTGCCGGAGAGATTGGAAGCCTTAGCCAGCTCTTTCAGACAGTCGATGACCTGATTGAGCCAACGAGCCGAAAGCGTCTCACCAACGCGCACTTTATCGGGAATCTTCATAGGCGGTTAAGCTCCGTACAAATCAGTATCCCAGCCACCAAGGCCGGAGAGTAGCCATGTGTTCTCGATGGTGTAGGTCTTGCCATCGTCATTCATCGAGCAATTAGAGGACACCTGTAACCACGTGCGGTCTTTGAACTTGGGAGCCTTAGGGGGATTGTTGATAGTACCCACAGAATCAATGCCGGACTTATCCGAGCGGGATGTCTGGCGTACTGTGTAGGTAGCCATAATATCCTTGTAGGAAGTCACGCCCTTGTTGATGAGGTCAAAGGCCTTGCTGCCCGTTTTAAGAAGCTTGCCGAGTTGCTTCATGACCGGGAGGCCGTCACTATCCAGCTTCGGCTTGCCGCTGGAATCCACTTCCGGCACCAGTTCCCAGAGTCGGGCTCCATCCATAAAAGCCTTGAGGTACTCCAACTGCCCGCCGGAGATGCTGGCCATCTTGGGGTGCGTCAGGATAGGCTGGTCGACCACCGTCACATCAAAGGAGGTCGTAAACTTGTTACCTCCGAGAGTCCAAGAGCCCTCTTCATCATTGCCTCCATCATCGGAATCCTCTTCGCCGGAGCCCTCCTCGTCGTCCTTATCATCGTCATTTTCTTCTTCCTCCTCAACAACTGGCTTCGAGTAGGTCAGTTTGACGCTGGCCATTCCCGCCACGCCGGGCGTGATAACGGCCTTGCTGAGCGTCACAGAGGAAAGCACATCAATGCCGGAGTCCATCTCCGGCACCGAGGATATCGCCAAATCTTCCGGGATTTCGTAGGTCAGCTCAACTGTGTCTCCGGTATCGCGGTCGCGGCTGAGTTCAATCGTAAGAGCGGTGATGATGTAGCCCGTGTTACCGAACCACACCATTCTGTCACCGCCGGAGCCGAATCCTGTTCGCATTGTTGCCATACAAACAGAGTCCCGGTGTCAAAATCAACGACTGATAACCGCTTCCACGTTGCCGGACACCTGAACGGTCGGCGGCTTTTTGACGCTCGTGCCGATGCCCTCCAGCAAGCGGGTCTGCTTCTTTGTTTCCGAGATAAGAGGCCCACCGATGACAACGGAACGGCCTCCACCGCCTACGCTGGCGTAAGAGTCCGTGATGCGCGTGCCGGACTGGCGGCTGCGGCCTTGTTGCTGCTTCTCGCGCTTTTCCTGCTTCTCCTGCATATCTTCGAGCTGCTTCTCCAGAGCCACCATACGCTTGGCACGAGCCTCGGCATCTTCGAGTCCCTGACGCTGGTATTCAGCCGTGAGCTGGGTAATGCGCTGCTGTTGTTTCAGGACTTCGAGCCGTTTCTCATTCCCGGCAATCTCGGCTCGCAGCATCTTTACCGCCATGTCGTAGTCGCTGGCAGCCCGCTGGCGAGCTTGTTCCTGTTTGGCGGCTTCCTCTGCCCGGCGGCGTTCGGTTTCGGCGGTTCGTTCAGCTTCTTCTCTTCCCCGGCGTTGCAACTCCACAATCTTGTTGTAGGTGGATGCCAGCTTCTCGTAGCGAGCGGTATCTTCCGGTGTGATAATGGGCTTGTTGAGGATGTCCTGCATCTCCTGACGCAGCGTTTCAATCGTGTGGCGAGCCTGTCCGTATGCCGTAGCATCAGCCAGTCGGAGTTCTATCTGCACGTTGGTATCCAAGCCCGAGAGATAGCTCTCGCGTTCTGTTTCTCTCTGACGTTGAGCCAAATCATTGAGTTTTTCGCGGGCTGCTGCCAGCTTACGTTCCAGCTCTGCAGCTTCCTCCTTTTGGCGACGCATGGCCTCGGCGGCACGTTCTGCAGCTATGGCGGCTTCCACCTGCTTAGGCAGAGTCTCTTCGTAGTGACGCTTGCGTTCCCTGAGCCGGGCAAGCTGCTGGTCGAGCAGCTTTATCACTTCTTCGTCCTCGTCCTTGGCAACGGCCATGTCGCGATGGTCGCGTAAATCTTCCATGCGCTCCTCCAGCTGCTCCATGAATCCCTCGTACTGCTCATGAGTCTTGACCTTTTCCGCTTGCTGGTTGATATTCCTGAGCGATTTCTCAAACTCGCGGGCAGATTCGGCAGCGCGTTCAGCGGCTTCGCTGTTGCCCATGAACCAAGAATAGAGAGCCCCCAGGGCTTCACCGATAGCCACAATGATGATGCCGATACCTGTGCTGACGATGGCGGCTTTTACCGCAACCATAGCCGTGCGGGTGATGGTGGCCATAGTCGTCCATGCGATAGACCAAGTGACTTTGAGCCCGGCCAGCGTGGAGGACATGGCCGTTTTCAACCCGGCGAGAGCGGTGCGATAGTCTGTCACAAAGGACGAGAATGACAGCCCTTTGATGGTATTGCCCATGGCCACCAGTTGCGCCCGGAAAGAGACTGTACTGGTGGTGGCAGTTTTGGTGTTGCCCACATACATGAGCATGGCCGCTGCTGCCGATGCTATAACGGTCTCAGCCCCACCAAGGAGAGAGACAAGTTCACCAATGCCGGAGACAATAGGCGTGATGACCGCCACACCTCCCTCGAAAACTGTGGCCAGAGTCTGGGCAAATTGCCGGATGGTAGGAGTCAGCGAATCGACATAAGCGGTCAGATCTGCCAGCACCGGGAGAATGGCGGCATTGATGGGAGTACCCAGCTCCACAGCCAATGCGGAAAAGCCATCGGTAAGCGTACTCAGCGCACCTGAGAACGTCTGCGATTGCAGCTTCGTCATGTTCTCCAACAGGCCTCCGGGACCAGTCAGCTTGTCGAGTGCGGCATCGAGGTCGTCCAGATTGAACTGGCGCTTGGAGATACCCTTGAACACGTCCTCGAAAGATATTCCTTTCATTTCCGCAATCAGCTTGCGGATAGGCACACCTTGCATTTCCAAGG
>CAYYKC010000152.1:0-3736 GCA_964471605.1 uncultured Akkermansia sp.
ACAGGAAGACGGTCATGGCGCCGGTGTCCATGGCATACACGCCCGTGCCCAGGAAGCAGGAGGAGATGCGCGAAAGCTCACTGCACAGCACGCGGATGGCCTGACCACGCTCCGGCAGCTCCCAGCCCAGCAGCTTTTCCACCGCGCAGGCGTAGGCGATGTTGTTGCTCATCGGAGCCAGATAGTCCATGCGGTCCGTGTAGGTCACAAACTGGTTGTAGTGGCAGTTCTCGGCAATCTTTTCCATGCCTCGATGCAGGTAGCCAATCACGGGATCACAGGATACAATCTCCTCACCGTCAATGACCAGCTTCAGGCGCAGCACGCCGTGGGTTGCAGGGTGCGAGGGCCCCATGTTCAGGGATACCAGCTCGCCCTGGTCCTCGGCATCGTTTTTCAGGTAATCTACCGCTGCGGTTGATGTATCAGGCACTTGTAAAATCGTTGTTGTCTTCATAACCGGTTATATGCAGGGCCACCTCCGGCCACTATCGTGCGGGGATATTAAACACCTTTCACTTGTAAAGTTCAAGCCTAAAGTGCTGTCCGGCAGCGGAAAATCAAATGGCCGATTACCTCTTCTATGGTTAGTTTTATCAAACTTTTGGAATGATTAAAAAGGTGTTCTCGGTGGATGAGCTCTAGGATACATGCCCTCCACTACCCCAGGTTGTTTGCACTCCAACAATACGGCTCGCTGCAACGAGCTGCCGCGCCTCCCGGGGACAGATGTCTTTTGTATGTTGTCCGCAGTTCGCACTCATTGTGTGCGCTATCTTCCGTGTATGCTTCCGGCAGTGTGTTGTGGCTGGGCTTTTGTTGTTCTGGTGGTGGATAGTTTCTCGTGCCGATAACGGACTCTTTTCTTCCCGACATGGAAAGAGGGAGAGAATCCGCAGATTCTCTCCCTCGATGAAAAAGTGGTGTGACGCTCTCTTACTTGCGACGGCGGCGGGCGGCAAGCCCTGCCAGAGCCAGCAGGCTCAGCGTCGCCGTGGTCGGTTCCGGGATAGTACCACCGGCGGGGATTTCGGCAAGACGCACCTGCTGTGCTACGCTGTTGTTGAAGAAGACCAGACCACCATAGGTAGACGCTGTCTGCTCCTTATCACAGGTGTCAGCAATGACGTAAGCGGTATAATCTCCATTATTGAACCTACCGGTGATGCCCACGCTATTTTCGTTGTACCACGAGGAGAAGTAATCTCCTTCTCCGTCATTATGACGGAACATGACAACGAAGTACTCAGCATCTACCGGACCGCTGAGATTGCCCAGGTTCTTGGTGAAATCCAAGATGAGGGTGTCTCCATCGGTTAACTCCAGCGATTCAAGCTCAATGGGATCGTTATACTTGTCTGCAAGATCCAATCCCTACTGGATGTGTCCTTCATCAATGTCAAAGGGCGGCTCAGATTTGGAATCTGTGCGCAGGTCATACCAAATGCTACCGCCGGTGCTACTATTGATGAGGGTAGCACTCAACCCCAAGGTGTTACCCTCCGTGGGTGACTGTATGTCCCCGTATGGACGCACGGTAACATCTGCGGCATTCACTATGGTACTCAGCGCGAGCGAGATTCCGGCGAGAAGAGAAAGTGCCTTTTTCATATGAGAGATACGGTTATCCGTAGATTGTCTTCATGCTATCGTTTTTTTAAGTCAATTTCAATCAAAAAATGGAAATAAATCAAAAAAATGGAATTTTTCGGAAAAAAAGAGGAGGGAGCGAGCTGTCGGTTATCCTTTCCGCGCCGTCAAGCCTGCGCAGAGCGAAGTTGGTGCGGGAAATAGGCTTGCGGCGGGAGGGGATTGCGTGTAGAATGGCAGGTGTTATGGCAAGAATGATTCCGGCAGAATTTCCGCCCGTGAAACCGGGTGACACGGGTGCCCTCGGCGAGAAAATGGTCTATGAAGCCCTGCGGCGCATGCCGGAGGAGTGGACGGTGATTCACAACTGCTGGCGGCATTTGCTGCAAGAGAATGAGGAGTCTGAAAATCCGAAGCACGTTTCCTACGAGGCGGATTTCATCGTTTTGATACCCGGCTGCGGCATTCTGGTGATGGAGGTGAAGAACTGGAATCGCGCGCGCGTGCGAGACGGACGCTGGGAGCGCTGGGACGGCAAGGCGGGGAATTATTGTCCTGAGAAGCATGGCAGTCCGCTTAATCAAGCCTATCTGGCAGCCAAAAATCTGCGTGAGGAGCTGATGAAAGTTTTTTCTTGGGGGAAGTATTATGATACGAACATGGAGTTCCGCTCGCTGGCGGTACTTCTGGGTAAAACGGAAAGTTATGAAAACCTCCGCGAAATAAGAGAAGAACACCATGCCATTGATGATTTGAGAAAAAGAGCGCGCTACTCACACATGCGGCGCAATGAGATATACGATTGGTTGTATCTCTGCGGCTCTGAGGCACTGGAGGATGACTTGCAGTGGCATATAGAGAGCCTGTTCTGCTTCGGCAACAACAACACCGTGGAAGAAATGGAGGACGTGCGCCGCTACCTTTTGCAGAATCTGGTGTTGCGCCAGGATGCCGCCACGGTTAACCGCATCGCGGAGGTGGCCGCCGCGCCGCTTGCCGCCCTGCTGCCCATGCTGGAGGAATCCCCCGGTGGATTTCACATTGAGGGCTGCGCCGGTTCCGGGAAGAGCTGCATGCTCTGCGAGGAGGCTGCGCGTCTGGCTCGGCGTGCAAAGGAATTCGGCTCCGGGAAGCGTACGCTGGTGCTGTGTTACAATCTGAATCTGGCAGAGTATTTGCGCGGGAATAAGGCGCTTAAAGCAGCCGGGGTCTGCCGCTATGATACCTGCAGCCCCTTGGTGCTGGATAATTTTCACACCGTAGCTAACCGCATCTGCACATGGGAGGGCTTGCCCCGTGCCGGGGAGGACGGCGTGTTCACGCCGCAGACGCTCCGGGCGCTTGCTGAAAGGGTGAAGGCCAATCCCCGCTATGCAGTGGATGCCGTGCTGGTGGATGAAGCGCAGGATTTTTCTGCCGACTGGTGGCCGGTGGTGCAGGCTATGCTGCACCCGGGCGGCAAGCTCTATCTCTTCTCCGATTCCGGTCAGCGGCTCTATTCACAGTCCGGACGGCTGCCGGAGTTGCCCGTGAAACTGCGTCTGAGGCATAACCTGCGCAACACTGGCCCGATTGCAAGTTTTGCTGGCGCTGCTCTTTCGGAGAAGCGTCCGGAAGAATCATGCCTGCCCATCAACGGGCCGGAGGTGGAGCTCATGCCTGCCTCAGATTCTCCCGCAGAGCGTGCTGCTGCGGTGCGGGTGGCCATTGAGCGCCTGCGGGCAGAGGAATTCCGGCTGAACGATATCGTGGTGCTCACCCCCTGGCGCAAAAATACCTCGCTCAAGGAGGCGGTGCTGGCAGATGTGGTGGATTTTCCCGCAGACGGTGAGACGCGCGACACGGCAGATAAGCGGCTGAAACGCTGTGCCTCCGCCTCTGCTACCCGAATTCTGGGGGAGACCATCAAAGCCTTCAAGGGCATGGAAAGTCTCGCTGTCATCCTGACGGATATCAGCGCCCCGCGAGATGCAGAAAACTCCGGCTTCACCTCCGCAGAGTTCTATGTGGCCTGCACCCGTGCCCGCTACCGTCTCATCATCATCCCCACCCCCTCCGGCGCTCAATATATGAGCCAATTCCTGCGATAAAATAGGTGAATTGCAAGTTCAAATGCAACACTTTTTGAAAAAAATGCACTCTTAGT
>CAYYKC010000153.1:0-3697 GCA_964471605.1 uncultured Akkermansia sp.
TCGCCACAAATCAGCTTCTTGAAGATGAACAAGTGCTCATCCCGCTTGCGGAACAATCCGGCGGGCTTGCTCTCGTATTCTTCGCTCTCGGGTGCGGTGTAATAGTTGTCGGACTCAACATTGGAGCCGCTCGCGGCATCCTCCTTGGCTTCCTCTGCTTCATCGAAGAGCTTTTCTACCTGAATCGTCTGCAAGTCCAATGTCCCGTAATGAGCCTGATAGATGTGGGCGCGATTGACCTCCTGAATCTTGACGAGCTGGTAAGAACCGATGAATACGGACAACACGCCATCCCCTTTGATGTTGGATTCCGTCTTGCCCCAAGGCACAAACTTCTCCTCGGTCTTTTTGATTTCCGCGCTGAGGATTTCGCCCTTGTCATTCTGCTTGATGATGCAAAAAGCCTTTTGAAGCTGCTCCGTAAATCCACCTATGTCGACCCATCCATCGGTGTAGTCGTAGAGGGCAGCGTCCTTGGGAACCGTGTAAGTCTTACCCATGTAGTCAAGGATAGCCCCGGCTTTCATCTGGGCAATCTTCGGCCAACTGCCATCAGCACTCACATCGCAGAGGTGCTTAGGCTTCAAACGCAGTTGGAATGGCACAACCCGGAACTCCTGCAAATCCGTTCCTCCAGTACCCCGGTATTTGGTATCGCGGAAATCCGAGCCCGAATACTCGATGCTGGAGGTCGATGTTCCGTTGCCGGAGAGATTGGAAGCCTTAGCCAGCTCTTTCAGACAGTCGATGACCTGATTGAGCCAACGAGCCGAAAGCGTCTCACCAACGCGCACTTTATCGGGAATCTTCATAGGCGGTTAAGCTCCGTACAAATCAGTATCCCAGCCACCAAGGCCGGAGAGTAGCCATGTGTTCTCGATGGTGTAGGTCTTGCCATCGTCATTCATCGAGCAATTAGAGGACACCTGTAACCACGTGCGGTCTTTGAACTTGGGAGCCTTAGGGGGATTGTTGATAGTACCCACAGAATCAATGCCGGACTTATCCGAGCGGGATGTCTGGCGTACTGTGTAGGTAGCCATAATATCCTTGTAGGAAGTCACGCCCTTGTTGATGAGGTCAAAGGCCTTGCTGCCCGTTTTAAGAAGCTTGCCGAGTTGCTTCATGACCGGGAGGCCGTCACTATCCAGCTTCGGCTTGCCGCTGGAATCCACTTCCGGCACCAGTTCCCAGAGTCGGGCTCCATCCATAAAAGCCTTGAGGTACTCCAACTGCCCGCCGGAGATGCTGGCCATCTTGGGGTGCGTCAGGATAGGCTGGTCGACCACCGTCACATCAAAGGAGGTCGTAAACTTGTTACCTCCGAGAGTCCAAGAGCCCTCTTCATCATTGCCTCCATCATCGGAATCCTCTTCGCCGGAGCCATCCTCGTCGTCCTTATCATCGTCATTTTCTTCTTCTTCCTCAACAACAGGCTTCGAGTAGGTCAGTTTGACGCTTGCCATCCCGGCCACACCGGGCGTGATAACGGCCTTGCTGAGCGTCACAGAGGAAAGCACATCAATGCCGGAGTCCATCTCCGGCACCGAGGATATCGCCAAATCTTCCGGGATTTCGTAGGTCAGCTCAACTGTGTCTCCGGTATCGCGGTCGCGGCTGAGTTCAATCGTAAGAGCGGTGATGATGTAGCCCGTGTTACCGAACCACACCATTCTGTCACCGCCGGAGCCGAATCCTGTTCGCATTGTTGCCATACAAACAGAGTCCCGATGTCAAAATCAACGACTGATGACCGCATCCACGTTGCCGGAGACTTTTACAGTCGGCGGCTTGCGGACGCTCGTGCCGATGCCCTCCAGCAAGCGGGTCTGCTTCTTTGTCTCGGAGATAAGAGGCCCACCGATGACAACGGAACGCCCGCCACCGCCTACGCTGGCGTAAGAGTCCGTGATGCGCGTGCCGGACTGGCGGCTGCGGCCTTGTTGCTGCTTCTCGCGCTTTTCCTGCTTCTCCTGCATATCTTCAAGTTGCTTTTCCAGCGCCACCATACGCTTGGCACGAGCCTCGGCATCTTCGAGTCCCTGACGCTGGTATTCAGCCGTGAGTTGAGTGATACGCTGTTGCTGTTTCAGCACCTCCAGCCGCTTCTCATTCCCGGCAATCTCCGCTTGGAGCATCTTCACGGCCATGTCGTAGTCGCGGGCGGCGTTCTGTCGCGCCTGTTCCTGTTTGGCTGCTTCCTCTGCCCGGCGGCGTTCGGTTTCAGCGGTACGCTCTGCTTCCTCACGTCCACGGCGTTGGAGCTCCACAATTTTGTTGTAGGTGGATGCAAGCTTCTCGTAGCGGGCGGTATCTTCCGGTGTGATAATCGGCTTGTTGAGGATGTCCTGCATCTCCTTGCGCAGCGACTCAATCGTGTGGAGAGTCTGACCGTAAGCGGTGGCATCAGAAAGGCGAAGATTAATCTGCACCTCGGGGGCAAGACCGGAGAGGTATTGTTCGCGTTCTGTTTCCCGCTGCCGTTGTGCCAAGTCGTAAAGCTTTTCTCGGGCAGCAGCCAGCTTGCGCTCCAGCTCTGCGGCCTCCTCCTTTTGGCGGCGCATGGCTTCGGCTGCACGCTCGGCTGCGATGGCCGCTTCCACCTGCTTGGGCAGAGTCTCTTCGTAATGCCGCTTACGCTCCCGGAGTTGGGCAAGCTGCTGGTCGAGCAGCTTTATCACCTCTTCGTCCTCGTCCTTGGCAACGGCCATGTCGCGCTGGTCGCGTAAATCTTCCATGCGCTCCTCCAGCTGCTCCATGAATCCCTCGTACTGCTCATGAGTCTTGACCTTTTCCGCTTGCTGGTTGATATTCCTGAGCGATTTCTCAAACTCGCGGGCAGATTCGGCAGCGCGTTCAGCGGCTTCGCTGTTGCCCATGAACCAAGAATAGAGAGCCCCCAGGGCTTCACCGATAGCCACAATGATGATGCCGATACCTGTGCTGACGATGGCGGCTTTTACCGCAACCATAGCCGTGCGGGTGATGGTGGCCATGGTCGTCCATGCGATTGACCAAGTGACTTTGAGCCCGGCCAGCGTGGAGGACAGGGCCGTTTTCAACCCGGAGAGAGCAGTGCGATAGCCTGTCACAAAGGACGAGAAAGACAAGCCTTTGATGGTATTGCCTATAGCCACCAGCTGCGCCCGGAACGACACGGTACTGCTGGTAGCCGTCTTGGTGTTGCCCACATACATGAGCATGGCCGCTGCGGCAGATGCGATGACTGTCTCAGCTCCACCCAGAAGCGATACCAGCTCACCAATGCCGGAGACAATAGGCGTAATGACCGCCACCCCTCCCTCGAAAACGGTGGCCAGCGTCTGGGCGAATTGCCGGATGGTAGGGGTCAGCGAATCGACATAAGCGGTCAGATCTGCCAGCACCGGGAGGATGGCGGCATTGATGGGGGTACCCAGCTCCACAGCCAAGGCTGAAAAGACATCGGTAAGCGTACTCAGCGCACCTGAGAACGTCTGCGATTGCAGCTTCGTCATGTTCTCCAACAGACCACCGGGACCAGTCAGCTTGTCGAGTGCGGCATCGAGGTCATCCAGATTGAACTGGCGTTTGGAAATGCCCTTGAACACGTCCTCGAAAGATATCCCTTTCATCTCAGCAATCAGCTTACGGATAGGCACGCCTTGCATTTCCAAGGACTCGGCAACTTCGTTACTCAGGCCGGAGTTCTGTACCT
>CAYYKC010000154.1:0-3691 GCA_964471605.1 uncultured Akkermansia sp.
CCCTTGTACGAATCTGGCATCTTTTCTTTCGCAAAAGAAATATCTACATTCAGACCATTAGAATCTGCTATATTTTTACACTACACCAGCACGCTTTCCCATGTTTTTGCAGCACCTCGGCCAGAAATTTGTCTGCCTGTAATATTAGAAACCCATGCGAATTGATTCATATAGTTGTGCGAACCAAAAACCTCATCGCAAATTTTTTTCAGGTTATGGACTTCATTGTCGTCAATGGAAATAAAGATAAACCCATCCTCGCTAAGTAAATCTCTCGCGACCTTTAATCGAGGATACATCATATTGAGCCAATCCGTATGGAATCTGCCGTTAGATTCTCCATTTCCCTTGGGATTAAATTGTAAATTCCCCTCCTCATCGTATGCTTTGCATGATTTAGCAAACTCTTCATAACTTTCAGAAAAGTCATCATTGTACACAAAATCGTGTCCCGTATTGTAAGGCGGGTCGATATAAATCATCTTCACCTTACCAAGGTAAGTTTCGCGCAAAACTTTGAGAACATCCAGATTATCGCCCTCAATGTACAGATTCTGGGTGTTATCAAAATCCACACTTTCCTCGCGGCAAGGGCGCAGGGTCATGGTGGTGGGAGTATTAGCCAGCCGCGCGGCAGCGCGTTTGTCCGGCCAGGTGAACTGATAGCGTTCCTCGCTCCCGGCAATGATATCATTGCAGAGTTCTGCTTGGAGCTTTTCGAAGTCGATGGCAAGTTGCGGCTTGCCGTCCTTGTTTAAGCGCTCTGTGACACAATTTGGGAAGAGATGAGCGATTTTCTCGACATTGGAAGCAACCACATCGAGGCTCTGCATGTTAAGCTTTTTCATGGTATCTGAGTTTTATGAGTTTCAATTTGTTGGAAAAGTTCGCGTTTGCGGCGGGGCTGTTTCTCATTGGCCATTTTCTTTCGGTGCATGGCAATATGAGCAAGGGTTTACCCCCTTGAGAGTGTATATCTTTCCGAATACTCCCACCGGGGACAAGATTTAACCAGTTGACTGCCATTCTCCCATTTAAGGGTGGGCATAAAGTGAAACACCTCGCTCGGCTATTGACGGATTACATAACCCATTGTATTGTACAAAATAAACACCCGATTCAGAAAAAAACAGACATTATTTTCTTGACCCAGTATTCGGAATACTTATCCCATCTACCAATAAAAGAGTTATGAAAACAGCAGAGAGAATCATGGAGGAGTTGCCGCTGGGCGGCAGGGATGCAGCTCGTTTAGTATTAGAGGTGTGCGAGGAGCTGGGTGAGCGCGTGGAGGGGTTGGAGAAGAGTTCGTTGATTTGCCTGTTACGAAAGGTGATGCGGCTGGGGGTGGAGGAGTTAGCAAAGCAGGAGCATACGGTCTCTTTCGAGACGGCGGTGTGGGCGAGTGTGGAGGCTCGGGCCGGACGAAGGGCTACCACGAGACGTGATTTGCGGCACTATGCGCGGCGTTTGCTGCGGGTGTCGGGCGTTGCGGCGCGTCCGCTGCGGGCGATGAGCAGCCGCGAATGCCGTGAGCTGTTGCGGGCGGCGTTCGGGGGGAGTGCCAGTTCTTTTCGCAAGGGGCGGGCGATGCTCCATAGTGTGTTCGCGCACGGTCTGCGGCAGGAGTGGTGCGCGGAGAATCCGGTGGCGCGGGTGGAGGTGCCGAGGGTGCAGGAGCGCGAGATTGTGCCGCTGCGGCGGGAGGAGGTGGAGAGGTTGGAGTCCGCTGTGCAGCAGCCGGAGCACCGGGCGATGCGTTTATCGCTTCACCTGTTGCTGTACTGCGGGTTACGCCCACAGGAGGTGGCGAGGTTGCAGACGCAGGATGTGCAGACAGAGCGCGGCTGGGTGGTGGTGCCGGGGCGGTGCAGCAAGACGGGCGGCGGGCGTGTGGTGCCGTTGCGGCGTCGGGACTTGTTGCGAGGGGTGCGGCTGCGGATTCCGCGCAACTGGGAAGAGCGATGGCAACGATTGCGACGCGCGGCGGGTTTTGCACCCGGGCAATGGGTGCCGGATGTGTGTCGACATACGTTTGCGAGTTATCATGCGGCGTATTTTCGGGACTTGGGAGCACTGCAGTTGGAGATGGGACACCGCAGCACAGACTTGCTGCGCTCCCGCTATCTGAATTTGCAGCAAGTGGAGGAAGCCGGATGTTTTTGGAGAGGCCGGTAAACGCTTCGGTACTCGCATCAGAGGATGAGCATGCAGTCGCCGTAGGAGAAGAAACGGTAGCGCTGCTCGACGGCCTGACGGTAGGCCTCCATGATGAGCTCTTTGCCGGCAAAGGCGCAGACCAGCATGATGAGCGTGCTCTGCGGCAGGTGGAAGTTGGTCAGCAGGGCATCTGTCACCTTGTATTCAAAGCCGGGATAGATGAAGATGTTGGTGTCGCCGAAGCCGGGGGGCAGGGGACGACCGTGCCGGGCGGCCAGGGTTTCCATGACGCGGACGCTGGTGGTGCCCACGGCGATGACTCGCTGCGCGGCTTCAATGGCGGCAGAGGTGGCCTCCGGCATGAAGAAGCTCTCCGTGTGCATGTGGTGGTCCTCTATCAGCTCTGCCTTGACGGGGCGGAATGTGCCCACGCCGACATGCAGGGTCACGAAGGAATGCGGCACAGAAGCCAGGATTTCCGGCGTGAAATGAAGCCCGGCGGTGGGGGCGGCGATGGCGCCCTCATGCGCGGCATAGACGGTCTGGTAGCGTTCCTTGTCGGCGGGCTCGCTCTCGCGGTTCATGTAGTGCGGGAGGGCGAGCCGACCGTATGTCTCCACATCCACGGGTCTGTCCCAGCGGATGAAGCGGTAGCCCTCATCGTCAATGGCTTCTACGGTGCCGATGGCCTCCCCCACCTGCACGCTGCGCCCGATTTTCATCTTTTTCCCCGGGCGAACCATGCACTTCCACACGAGCTCACCCATCATGCCGGCCCGAACGAGCTCGATGCTGCCGTCATTACTGAAGTAGCGGGCGGGGATGACCTTGGTATCATTGAGGACGAAGTGGTCACCCGGCCGCACGTAGTCGAGTATATCGCTGAATCGGCGGTGCTCGATGCACCCGGTGTCGCGGTGAATCACCAGCATACGGCTGGCGGCTCTGTCCGGCAGCGGGCGGTCGGCAATGAGCTCTTCCGGGAGATGATAATCGAAGTCGATGGTACGCACGGCTTTGTGTGGGCGGAGGCTATCTATCAGCAGGGGAAGATTTCGATGCGGCGCAGCACCTCATCGCGGCCGAGCACCTGCATGATGACATCAATGCCGGGGCCGGCGTGGGTGCCGGTGAGCGCCATACGCAGCGGGAACATCATGGCTCCGACCTTGACGCCTTGCTCCTTGGTCATGGGCTTCACGAGCTTCATGGCTTCTTCCCCATTCCATTCCGGCAGCTCGCGGGCGGCTGCGGCGAAGAGGTTGAGCATCTCGCGGGCGTTGTCCTGAAGCTTGGCCATGGATTCAGCCTCATACTCCAGCACCTGCACCCACTTCACCCAGGCGGGAGCCTCGCTGAGCAGCTGCACCTTGGTCTGCACACTGGGCAGCGTCGCGCGCAGCTGCGGTGTGTCCTGCAGCCCGGCGGCGGTGCAGAAGGGGAGGGCCAGCTCGACAAACTTCTGCGCTTCCAGGCGCATGATGTGCTGCTGGTTCATCCACTTGCACTTGGTGATATCGAACTTGGCGGC
>CAYYKC010000155.1:0-2094 GCA_964471605.1 uncultured Akkermansia sp.
TTCCTGATGCCCGTGGAGGACGTGTTCTCCATCTCCGGCCGTGGTACTGTGGCTACCGGTCGTATCGAGCGTGGTATCATCAACAAGATGGAAGAAGTGGAAATCGTGGGTATTCGTCCCACTCAGAAGACTTCCGTGACCGACATCGAGATGTTCCGCAAGCTTCTCGACAAGGGTGAGGCCGGTGACAACGTGGGTGTTCTTCTTCGCGGTATCAAGAAGGAAGACATCGTGCGCGGTCAGGTGATTGCCAAGCCCGGTTCCGTGACTCCCCACACCAAGTTCGAGGCAGCCGTTTACGTGCTGACCAAGGAGGAAGGTGGCCGTCACACCCCGTTCTTCAACAACTATCGTCCCCAGTTCTACTTCCGTACGACGGACGTGACCGGTACTGTGACTCTGCCCGAGGGCACTGAAATGGTGATGCCCGGCGACAACGTGACCATCACGGTTGAGCTCATCACTCCGGTGGCTATGGAAGAGGGTATGCGCTTCGCTATCCGCGAAGGTGGTCGTACCGTGGGCGCCGGTAAGGTTGCCAAGATCCAGGAGTAATCCTGGGAGTAAATCTCCAAAATTAAATCGGGTTGCATTCCGATAAAGGAATGAGACCTCGGCCCGGGGAAGGGTGCCCGGTAAAGGGCACCCTTTCCTGACCCGGCCGGAAGTACAGAGCAAGGTTATAGGGTAATAGCTCAATTGGTAGAGCAGCGGTCTCCAAAACCGCGTGTTGGGAGTTCGAGTCTCTCTTACCCTGCCAGCCTTCCTCTTTTTTTTTCTCGAAAAATCCCCCCCCTACTTTTACATACGCAGATGTTCCGCAAGATTTCCCAATACATATCCGCCCTGAAAGGCGAGTTAAAGAAGTGTTCCTGGCCTTGGGAAAGTGACCCGAAGGTGACCGGGTTCAAGAAATTCCGTGAACTGTGGGGGTCCACGCTGGTGGTGCTGGTGGCGATGGTGCTGCTGGGCGGCTATGTGGCATTCTTTGATTATGTGCTGGCAGCAGTAGTGAATCGTGCTATTCTGCTTTTCTCTTGATAATTTTAATTTTTCGTACAGTAAACCATGTCTCGTCTGCACGAACGTAAAACCGGAGTCGGTCGCGCTATCCCTGAAGCAAAGGATCAGTGGTATGTGCTGCACGTCCTTTCCAACAAGGAGCGCCGCTCTGTTGAGAACCTGAACCGTCTCTTCAAGGAAGATGAGGAGATGGGGGCGCTGCTCCAGAGCCCGCCTCTGGTCCCGACGGAAAAGGTGGAGGATGTCCGCAAGGGCAAGAAGTACGTGGTGGAGCGCAAGCTGTACCCCGGTTACGTGTATCTGAACTTTGCGCTCCGTCGTCCGGATGGCACGCTCAACAACGATGCCTGGTACAAGATTCAGGCGGTTGACGGCGTTATCAGCTTCGCCTGCGGTCGCAACAAGGAGCCTCTGCCCATGTCTGAGAAAGACGTGAAGGAGCTGATGGCTGAGATCGAGCGCCGCAGCGGTACCGCCCGTCCGAAAGTGGCCTTCAACGTGGGCGAAGAGGTGGTGGTGCTTGAGGGTGCCTTCGCCGGTGAGCGCGGTATCGTGGAAATGGTTGATGCCGAGCGCGGTCGTCTGCGCGTGGGTGTCAACATGTTCGGTCGCTCCAACCCGCTTGACCTGGATTACGCCCAGGTGCAGCCGGTGCCCGAGGACGAAAAGGGACAGGGCTGAGCCCAACGTAAAACTTCCCGCTGTCCGGAATCGTGAAAACGGGGAAGGGCGGCAAAACAACAAAACAAAACCATGGCTAAAGAAGTAGTTAAAGTAATTAAGCTGCAGATTCCTGCCGGCGCTGCGAATCCTTCGCCGCCCGTGGGTCCTGCTCTTGGTCAGGCCGGTGTGAACATCATGGGCTTCTGCAAAGAGTTCAATGCTAAGACTCAGAAGCAGGCCGGTGATGTGCTCCCCGTCGTGATCACCGTATACAAGGACAAGTCCTTCGACTTCATCACCAAGATGCCCCCGGCTGCCAACCTTCTCAAGAAGGCTGCCGGTCTCAAGTCCGGCTCCGGCGAGCCGAACAAGAAGAAGGTGGCAACAATCACCAAGGATAAGTTGATG
>CAYYKC010000155.1:2104-3677 GCA_964471605.1 uncultured Akkermansia sp.
GATGGAGATTGTCAACATCAAGATGCCCGACCTCAATACCAAGGATCCGGAAGCCGCTTGCCGCATCATTGCCGGCCAGGCTCGCCAGATGGGTATTGAAATCGAGGGTATGTAACCCCTTCTGCAGGAGGGAAAATAAATCATAAACCCGAACGTACTGCTAAAAATTATGTCTACAAAACGCTCCAAGCGCTACAATGAGGCAGCCAAGCTTGTTGACAACAGCAAGGCTTACGCTGTCGAGGAGGCTGTGGAAGTGATGAAGAGCTTCCCCGCTCCGAAATTCGACCCCACGGTTACCGTTTCTTTCCGCCTCACGGTGGATCCCCGCAAGTCCGACCAGATGGTGCGCGGCTCTGTCGCCCTGCCTCATGGTACCGGTAAGAATGTCCGCGTTATCGTCTTCGCTCAGGGTGAGGCCGCTCAGGCTGCCCTCGAAGCCGGCGCAGAGAAAGTTGGCCTGGAAGACCTCATCAAGGAAATCCAGGGAGGTTATCTTGACTTCGACAGCGCAATCGCCACCCCGGATGCCATGGCCCAGGTGCGTAAGATTGCTCGCGTGCTCGGCCCGCGCGGCCTGATGCCCAACCCCAAGACCGGTACCGTGACGGAAGACACCGCCAAGGCCGTTCGCGAGGTGAAGGCCGGTCGCGTTGACTTCAAGGTTGACCGCAACGCCAACATCTCCGCCGCAGTGGGCAAGCTCTCCTTCGAGAGCGATAAGCTTGTGGAGAACGCCCGCGCTCTCATCTCTGCCGTTGTGAAGGCTCGCCCCTCCGGTGCGAAGGGTGCCTACATTGCCGGCGTGACGATGGCCAGCTCCATGAACCCGGGCCTTTCCATTGCCCAGGTTGAGTATTCCAAGAACTAATAACCTGAACCGCAACGAATCATTATGAGCACTGAGAGAAAAGTGAATGCTGATAAGGGCATCATCATTGAGAACCTGCTGGCTAAGGTTAACGCTTCCCCGTTCGTGCTGGTGATTGACTACACCGGCGTGACCGTGCCTGAGTTCACCACGCTGCGTGCCGCTCTGGCCGCTGCCGGTGCCTCCTGCATGGTGGCCAAGAACACCTTCATGACCAAGGCCATCAAGGATGCCGGCCTGCCCGACATCTCCGCCTGCATGAAGGGTCAGGCGGCCTACATCATGGGCGACAGCGATGTCTGCGCCGCTGCCAAGGTGGTGAATGACTTTGCAAAGAAGTCCAAGAAGGCTGCCTGGAAGGGCGGTATCCTGGACGGCGCTGAGCTGACTCCCGACAAGATCAAGGCTCTCGGCGACCTGCCCAGCCGCGAAGTTCTCCTTGCCACCCTGCTTGGTACCATCAACGGTGCCGGTGCCGCTCTGGCCCGCGTCATCCAGGCCTATGTGGACAAGGAAAATGGTGGTGCAACCGAGGAAACTCCGGCTGCAGAGTAAAAAAAATAAAAAAAGACTTGAACAGATGGCGGCGGTGTGCTATCAAGTGCCCCGCCGCCTGAAAAAGAAATTAGGCTCTCTGTCGGCTCTCCGGCCGGTGAGAACTGAAATGGATGGGGAGCCCCCATCCGCGACAAGAACCAATTA
>CAYYKC010000156.1:0-3655 GCA_964471605.1 uncultured Akkermansia sp.
AAGAGTGCATTTTTTTCAAAAAGTGTTGCATTTGAACTTGCAATTCACCGAAAAAAGGAATTTTTACTCATAATTCAGCCCAAACGCCCCTCAAAATCGCCGTAGGAGAAGCGGCGGACCACTTCCACGCGCCCCTCCCGGCGCAGCATGGCGATATCCGGATGAGGCACGCCGTTGAAGTGCGTTGTTTTGACAATGGTGTAGTGGGTCATATCATCCAGCACCAGTTCGTCCCCCACGGTCAGGGGGGTGTCAAACGAGTAGTCGCCAATGACATCCCCCGCCAGACAGGTCGGGGCGCCCAGGCGATAGGTGTGGGATTTTGCGCCGGCCTCACCCGCGGGTTGATAGTGCTCTCCGGGCAAAGATACCGCCGGGCAATCGATACCCTCCGCACGAATCGCAAAGACATCCGGCCGGTACGGCATCTCCAACACATCCGGCATGTGTGCGCTGGCACTGACATCCAGGATGGCATGCCGGTATCCGAGAGACTCGAACACATCCAGCACCCGGGCGCGCAGGACACCGGTGTGGATGAACCAGGCCTCCCCCGGTTCCAGGAATACTTCCACGTTGTACAGCTCCCTGATTTCGCACAGCAGAGCCACCAGCGCCTCTCTGTCGTAATCCGGCTTGGTAATCCAGTGCCCGCCTCCCAGATTGATATAGCGGATACGGGGAGAGGCCAGCAAGGCACCGAACTGCTTCTCAAAGGCGCGGAAGGTATCAATGAGTTCCTGGGCACCCTGCTCACACAAGGTATGGATGTGCAAACCGGAAATACCGCTCAGATCCACACCCTCCAGCTGTTCTGCCGGGATTCCGAGACGGGAACCGGGCACACAGGGGTCGTAGAGCGGCGTATGCCCGGTAGAAAAACAGGGATTGATACGCAGTCCCAGCTGAAGCTCCCCGCTCTGCACCCGTGGGTGTGCCAGACACACAGCGCGCCAACGCTGCCACTGCGGCACGCTGTTGAAGTCGATATGGTGGGCAAAGCTCAACAGCTCCTCCAACTCTTCGTCCCGATAGGCCGGCGAATACACCGCCACATGCCCGCCCATGTGGCGCGCAGCCAAGCGAGCCTCGTAGAGCCCGGAAGCACAGCATCCTGCGGCGTATGGCCGCAGGATGTCCAAACAGGAGGTGGTGGAACACGCCTTGAGCGCCACCAGCATGTGTGCCCCGGAGGCAGCAGCCACCTCTTGCAGGATGCGGGCGTTGCGCTCCAGCGCCGTTTCTGAAATGAGGAAAGAGGCCACGCGTCCTGACGGGGAAATGGCTTAACGATTCCGCTTGTTACGGCGGCGGTTATTGCGGGGTGTCTTCGGCGCGGGCTTGGGAGCTTCGGCCTCCGGAGCCACCACGGGAGCAGGTGCCACCGCAGGGGCAGCCTCGGGCACCGGCTGAATGGGCGTCTCCGTGACGGGCGCGTCAACAGGCTTAGCCGCAGCCTCTGCTTCGGCAGCCTTGCGCTGTTCTTCCTTGAGCTTGGCCTCCACCTGCAGGAGCGGGCGTATCAGTGATTCGTTCAAGCGTTTGGCCTCTGCCCGAACACCGATGGGATGATTGCCCAGCGCAATCTTCTTGCTGAGGTCACCGGCCTGGAACCAGGATACGTATGCTCCCTTCATGTTGCCGAGCGAGTTCTCCAGGTCGGCCGATGCAATCAACAGTTTTATATAGGAGATGGCCATCTTCGGTGTCACCACGCGCAGTGCAGGAACCATCTCCAGGCCTTTTTTATATGTTTCGCGGGCATCCTCTGTATCGCCCATCACATTCTGACAATCCCCCAGACAGCGGTAGGAATCCATGACGGCAGAGGCGGCAAGCGCCAACTCCGGGTCCACATTATTTTCCTCCAGAGGCTTACTTTCATCAGGACGCAGCTCCTTGAACACGGCCAAATCCGTATCCAGTGACTTCTGGAAATGAGCCAGCGCATCCGCAGACTTACCCTGATACAGCAGACATGCCCCGAGACCGGACTCTATCGTGCTGAGGGAACGCCGCGCATCTCGCCCGGAGCGAACATCCTCCGGCAGCAGCTCCAGCTGTTTCAACGCATTCTCATATGCCGAGCTGGCTTTGGCATACGCACCCAAATCGCAGGTCATTCCGGCGATGAGAAGAGCGGTGCGCACCCGCTCCTCGGCCATTTCGGGTTCCTGTTCCAACGCAGCGTAGTAGTCATTCAGCAGGGCGAGAGCGTCTCGCACCTCTGCATTCACCTCCGGGTAGAGCTCCGGGTTGCTCACCTTCTGCGTCAGCTGGAACACCACATGGTCAAACAACGCATCACGGGTCGCATCGAATCGGGAAAGCTCCGGCGTCTCCGCAGCCGGCTCTTCCCCGGCCTTCTGCTCCGTGGCGGCCGGTGTTTCCTCTGCCGCCGGGGTAACAGGTGCTTCCTCTTTCTCTCCACAGGAACAGAGCGCCAAAGCAGTCACCATGCCGAGGACTGCGCTTCCCCTGTTCCAACAACTCTTCGTGAACGGTGAAAACTTCATACGCGTCTATTCTGTACCTTTCATTCCCATGCGTCAAGCTCATTTTGAGCCGTATCTGCGTCTGCAAGAGCAAATATCTTCCTTTCCGATGCGCAGAATGTGAAAAAAAGCTTTTTTTTCGGGATAAGAAGCACTTTTTGCTTGTCTTTTCCCTCTTGAATTGGATAGAATAAAGAACACCGAACGACATGAAACATCTTTCCCTCCTCAAAAACATTGCGCTGACCTGCGGAGCCATTGCTGTGAGCACCGCCGCCAGCTCCTGCTCCAGCGTCACGCTGCCCCACCTCAAGGCCAAGCAGCTCACCGATAGCGTGAACCCCACGGTATTCAGCTACAACGATGCATGCTCTCCGCGCACCCGCACCTGCACCGAGGCCGGCCCCCTGCCCGACAATGTGGAACGGGCTCTTGACATGTGGCTGCGTAAGTCCGTCATCAAGCAGGTGTCCTATGCCTATCCCCAGTACTACATCGCCATGGTGAACCCGCGCACCGGCAAGCAGACTACCTGGGCTATCTGCTCCGATGGTCAGGGCAACATGACCGGTCTGCTCATCCCCCGCGATGGCGTGGCCGCTTGGGATCTTCCTTTCGTGGGCAACTACAAGATGTATGTCTGTGACACCAAGGATCGCAAGTCCATCAGCGATGCCGTCATGGAATCACTGGCTGATGCCGGATACGACACCTATCGCATTGACACCCGCAAGGCCGGTGGTCTGCAGGGCGAGCAGTACCTCATCTCCAAGCCGCTGACTGAGACTGAGAAGGCACGCATTGAGGCCATCAAGAAGGCTGAAGAGGCAGCATCTGCTGCCGCAACGGAAGAGGACACCGAAGAGGACGACACCTCCTCCGAGCCGCCGACTGAGAATGTCGACAATGTCGAGGACGACAGCTCCTCCGATGAGGAAGCCAGCTCTGATGAGGCATCTTCCGAGGAAGAGTCCACCGAGGAGGAAAGCTCCGATGAGAGCGACGACTCCGAGGAAGAGGTTTCCGAAGAGGAAAGCTTCTGATTCCTCCCCCCTTATCTTTTTTCTCACAATAACCGCCGTTGGGTCATACCAACGGCGGTTTCATATGTACGACCGACGCGATATGCGCACTGCGGTGAAAGTCCGCGAGGAGCCGCG
>CAYYKC010000157.1:0-3536 GCA_964471605.1 uncultured Akkermansia sp.
GAGACTTTTTGGGAGACTTTTGGGCGTTGCTTTTGTTTTTACACTTTTCAAAATTGTCATGATTGCATAAAACTTCAAAAAATTGCTTGACTCTGCGGGGTGGCTCGTGTATATTCAGCCCGCAACCGCAACACGGCGGGATAGCCAAGTGGCCTAAGGCATCGGTTTGCAAAACCGACATTCGTGGGTTCAAATCCCACTCCCGCCTCTTAAACGCACTGCAAGGGAACGATGTTCCGTGCAGTGCGTTTTTGTTGACAGATGACTCACATGAATAGGGCTTGCCAAAGAGGGTGCGCGGGTGTAGAATGGCGGGCATGAAGCATCTGGATGAATTGTTTGCCTTTTTGCGTATTCCCAGTGTGTCGGCTCAGGCTGAGCATGCGGGGGATGTGGAGCGTTGCGCGGATTTTCTGGTGGAGAAGCTCAGCTCACTGGGGTTCGATGCTAAAAAACACCTGACGGATATTCACCCGATTGTGGTGGCACACAGCCCGAAGGTGGAGGGCAAGCCGACCGTGTTGATTTATGGTCATTACGATGTGATGCCGGTAGACCCGGTGGCTGCCTGGGAGACACCTCCCTTTGAGCCGACGATTCGTGAGGGGCGAGTGTATGCCCGCGGTGCTTCTGATGACAAGGGTGAGATTATGGCGCTGCTGCTGGGCACGGAGAAGGTGCTGCGGGAGGATGGTGCTCTGCCGCTGAATGTGATTTTCCTGCTGGAGGGAGAGGAGGAACGCGGCAGCGAGAGCCTCTTTGCCTTCATGCAGCGCCCGGAGATACAGCAGGAGCTCGCCTGTGATGTGATTGTGGTGAGCGATACCGGTATGGCGGCTCCCACAATTCCCTCATTCTCTTACGGACTGAAAGGGCTCTGCTGTTTTGAACTGAAGGTGAGCGGCCCGGCCATGGATTTGCATTCCGGCCTCTTCGGCGGCGCGGTCAATAACCCCATCACGGCTCTTTGCGAGATGATTGCCACCACTCACGATGCGGATAATCATGTGACGGTGGAGGGCTTCTATGAGGGAGTCAGCGACATTGAGGAATGGGAGAAGGAAAGCTGGCGCCGCGTGCCCGGCATGAGCGATGCCGAGCTGGCCGCGCTCACCGGGGTGGATGCCCTGCGCACGGAGACCGGCTTCTCCGGCGCTGAGTGCGTCTATGCCCGCCCGACTTTCGAGCTCAATGGCATTTCCGGCGGCTATGAGGGTGAGGGATCCAAGACGGTGATTCCCACGCATGCCATTGCGAAGATGAGCTGCCGTCTGGTGCCGGGTCAGGACCCGGAGAAGGTGATGGACTGCGTGGAGGCTCACTTCCGCAAGGTGTGCCCGGCAGGGGTGCGGATGGAGTTCACCCGCCAGCACTCCGGTGCTGCCTACCTGAGCAACCCGAACTCCGAGTTCGGTCTGGCTGCCCAGCGCGCTCTGGAAGAGACCTTCGGCAACAAGCCCGTGCTGGTGCGTGAGGGTGGTTCCATCCCGATTATAGCCGAGATTTCTCAGGTGCTGGGCAAGGATGCCCTTCTGCTGGGACTGGATTTGCCGGATGCCCGCATCCACTCGCCGAATGAAAACATGCGCGTGGAAATTTTTGAAAAGGGTATCGAGATGACCGCACGTCTGCTGCGGCTCATGAGCGAGGCCTGATAGTTTCATCCTCCGGACCATGAACGCCGTCGAGATTGAGCAGATTCACAAGAGCTTTCCCGGCCACTGGGGCAGGGGTGGTGTGTACGCCGTGAAGGGGGTGAGTCTGCAAATCCCGCAGGGAGGCGTTTATGGACTGATCGGCCCCAATGGCTCCGGCAAGAGCACCATCATGAAGGCTCTGGTCGGGCTGCTCTCGCCGGATGCCGGGCATTGTCGTGTGTTTGGTCAGCCCGCCACGGCGGCGGCCAACCGACGCGAAATCGGCTTCCTGCCGGAAAATCCGTATTTCTACAAGTTCCTGACCGGGGAGGAAACGGTTCGTTTTTACGGCAAGCTCTGCGGGCTGAGCGGCAAAGCGCTGCGCGAGCGGACAGCAGAGCTGTTGGAGCTGGTGGGGCTCACGGAGGCGGCGCAGCGGCGTGTGGGTGGCTATTCCAAGGGCATGTTGCAACGCATTGGGTTGGCACAGGCGCTGGTGCAGCAGCCGCGTCTTCTGGTGCTGGATGAACCGACCGCCGGGGTAGACCCCATCGGCTCGCGCACCATTCGGGATATCATTCTGGAGCTGAAGCAGCGGGGAATGACGGTGTTCCTTTGCTCTCATCTGCTGGAGCAGGTGCAGGAAATTTGTGACCGTGTGGGCATCCTCTATCAGGGCTGTCTCATTGCGGAGGGCTCCATGGATGAGCTGACCCGTGATACCCGCCGCAGTGAGGTCATCCTCCGCAATCCCTCCCCGGAGCTGCTGGCTGAGCTGCAGCGTGTGGCCGGGGATGCCTGGGAATCCTGTGCCCCTGCCCGCAATTCGCTCGAAAAGGTTTTCCTGAACGGCATCCGCGCCCGCTTGGAGGCAGAGGGGCGCTCTTGAACATTTATTCAGCGATTCGCCCAGTACCGCCTGGCTTCCTCCACTCTCGGCAAATTCAGATAGCGGGAGCGCAGCAAGTCTGTGCTGCGGTGGCCCATCTCTAACTGCAGCGCCCCTAAATCCCGAAAATACGCTGCATGATAGCTCGCAAAAGTGTGTCGGCACACATCCGGCACCCATTGCCCGGGTGCAAAACCCGCCGCGCGTCGCAATCGCTGCCAGCGCGCTTCCCAGTTGCGCGGAATTCGTAGCCGCATCCCGCGCAGAGCCGCACACCGCCGCAGCGGCACCACACGTCCGCCGCCCGTCTTGCTGCACCGCCCCGGCACCACCACACAACCGCGCTCCGGCTGTACATCCTGCGTCTGCAACCTCGCCACCTCCTGTGGACGTAACCCGCAGTACAGCAACAGGTGAAGCGATAACTGCATCGCCCGGTGCTCCGGCTGCTGCACCGCCGCTTCCAGCCGCGCCACCTCTTCCTGCCGCAGCGGTACAATCTCCCGCTCCTGCACCTGCGGCATCTCCACCCGCGCCACCGGATTTTCTGCACACCAGTCCTGCCGCAGACCGTGCGCGAACACACTGTGCAGCATCGCCCGCCCCTTGCGAAACGAACACGCACTCCCTCCGAACGCCGCCTGCAACAGCTCCCGGCATTCGCGGGTGCTTATCGCTCGCAGCGGACGCTCTGCTATCCCCTCCACCCGCAGCAAGCGCCTCGCATAGTGGCGCAAATCCCGCCGCGTCGTCGCCCGCCGTCCCGCCCGCGCTTCCACACTCGCCCACACCGCCGTTTCGAAAGAGACCGTATGTTCCTGCCTGTCCAGCTCCTCCACCCCCAGTCGCATGACTCGCCTCATCAGGCAAATCAACGCCCTCTTATCAAGTCCCGCCACACGATTGCCCAACTCCTCGCTCATCTCTAATACCAAGCGCGCTGCATCCTTGCAACCCAGCGGCAACTCCTCCATGATTCTCTCTGCTGTTTTCATAACTCTTTATTGGTA
>CAYYKC010000158.1:0-3460 GCA_964471605.1 uncultured Akkermansia sp.
CTGCACCGTTCTTGCTCTGATGCTGCGCCCGGTAGAACCGCTGAAACAGCATGGGCAGTTCATCGGGAGCAACACCGCCGCCGTTGTCCTCAATGATGCAGAAGAAAGCGGCTTCCGTCCGCTCCAACTGCACGCGGATCATACCATCCTCCGGGGTATGTTCGCAGGCATTTTTCAGCAGGTTCAGGAAGGCTTCTCCCAACCAATTCTCGTCGCAGCGGATATGGGCGGAACCTTCGATGATCAGCTTCTTGGCGGGCCAGATTGCCTGCAAGCTCTGCCACTGTTCCAGGATGATGTTTTCTGCGTCAGCAGGAGCAAAGCTGAAGGCATAACCATCCGCACACAGTCGTTCTAAGCGAAGCAAAGACTGAATCAAATTCTCCATTCGCTGGATCTGTTCCAGGCTGGCTTCTGCATGGGGTGCATTATCCAGTTCCGTATAGAGCCGCAGAGTGGTCAGCGGTGTTTTAAGCTGGTGGGAAATGTCTGCGGTCAACTGGCTGGTACGGTTACATTCTTCGATATTGAGCTGTCTTGCCCGTGCCAGGGATAGCTGCAAATCTGCGATTCCGTTATGGAGTTGCGCCAGCCGGTCTTCCTGCAAAGCTACATCCAGCATTGGGGCAGTGCCAGAATTGAATCCATCCACCTGTTCTGCCAGTTTTCGGATACGGTGATTCAGCAGAATGTACCGAATCAGAAGTATGAGCCAGGCTGCCGCAAGGATGATACAGGCAATGATCAATCCACCCATTGATATCCCACCCCTCGAATGGTTTTGATATGGCTACCTCCTACCTTTTCTCTGAGTCGGCTCACATGGACAGACAAAGTGTTATCATCCACAAACCGGCTGTCTACATCCCACAGGGCATCCAGCAGTGCGGCACGGGTAATGATGGAACGCTCAGAAATGAGTTTTGCAAGAATCTTGTACTCCGTCACGGTCAGCAGCAGAACTTCCCCGTCCCGGCTGGCCTGAAGCTTGGTCTTATCCAGTGTGATGCCACTTCGGTTTATAACAGCTTCTTTCTGATTCCTGCGGAGCAAGGCCCTTATCCGGCTCAGTAGCTCCTGCATCCGGAAGGGCTTGGTCACATAATCATTGCCGCCGGCATCCAGCCCCCGAACCACATCCAGCTCTTCATCCTTGGCAGTCAGGAACAGAATGGGCGTTTGCACACCTTCACTGCGCCACTTTCGGCACAGGGATACCCCGTCACCATCCGGAAGCCCTACATCCAACATCGCAAGATCAATCTCCGAATTCATGGCTTCCACGGCAGATCGAACATTGGATACCTTAATCGCTTCATAACCTTCCCGGCACAGAAGCTCTTCTAAGGCACCACGCAGAGCAGTATCATCTTCTACAAGCAATATCTTCATAGGGCATTCTCCCTTCGATTTCTCCTAAAACTATACCATATTGGGAAATCCAATTCAACAAAACAGCTCTTGTCTTACGAAAACTTAAGATTGATGTATCCCCGACATACGGTAGTATTCTCTATCGCCACACGGTAGCGAACAAAACACAAGAAACAAATAACACCCTGGGGGCTGTCGGATGGCAGTACCCAGGGCGAAGTTATTGGATTTGCACAATTTGAGGACAGAAAATTTTACAGGCAGATTCCCGGTGGTTTCTGGATTTTTGAGAACCTGGTGACCAACAAAAGACCGTTGGCACTACCTTGTCCACTGTAAACTATCGTGATATGGGTCAGGGTATGGGTCAGCGGATTTCTACCAAAATTCAGGCTAACTTTTTCCCAAAAAAACAAAAGAAAAGTTCCGAAACCATTGTGATTTCGGAACTATTTTGGTTGCGGAGGCAGGACTCGAACCTACGACCTCCGGGTTATGAGCTGCTCTCAGGCCAACTTTCCGTTGCAGCACAACGACTTTTTGCGGTTTTTACCGCCGTTTTCGAACTAACCCGGAGGTCATTAGTCCAATACATCCTGGCTGGTCCACTCGATGATTTCGTGGTATGGGTCAGCGTATGGGTCAGCAAATTAGACGTTCAAAATAGATTAGTTCATATGTGCTTCCCAAAAAGGTACACACTTCTCCTCAAAAAATCTCTCTACTTTTTCTGGTGCAATTGTTCTGCATAACGCATTTCCTGCTCCTGTATATATGACATTGCCAACCGGAAAGTCTGACTGGTTTGCTGGCAAAGAATAAACCTGATCATGATAGTGTATATCGGCAGGGGACTCATCTACAGTTTGGACATACGAGCTCATCGCTAGACCAAAGTCAATCTTTATTAAACCAACTGATTGCAAATCAACTAAGTTATCATATGTGATGCCCATGGATTTATAATAATCGTCCAGCAACTCACCCGTAATTACAGGTGTCCAAAATTGCACCCCTTTATCTATGTACCATACCGAAACAGCCGCAATTGCCATAAACGCATTGGCCATTTCCATATCTAGTTGCTCCATAATGTGCAGTAGAGATTTGGGTATACACCCTGGATTATTACACTCCCCCGCCAATATATTCCCCCAAAGAATCTGAAATTGCGCATCCGATACCAGACGTGCCTTATCCATAAACTGAGCAATCCAATCCGGGTCAACATTCTCCGGTTTTGCGCTAGGCTTTAACGCTTGAAGAGCAACTTTTACTACATCCTGTTGATTACAATATTCTCTTATACACCTTTTAGCCTGACTAATTAGCGCAGCTTTGGTAAGCGGGTCATAATCGCCTTTTTGTATTTCCTGAATATACGTATCTATTGCTAGACGCCGCGGCGTATCATGAGTTGCAACCCATCCGACTGCATTCGATATCTTATCAATCAGGTTATTTACCACATCGGCTAAACCATCCATATTTATTAAACTATCCATTATAGAGCCTCCTCTAGCCAGTATCAAATAGTTATGTATTATTATACCAATCAATCGGCTTTTTTCAACAAAAAGTCTTTATTAATTCGGTATGATTTTTGCACTACCGTCTGGCAGTAGGATACCTTACCGCCGCGAACTACCTAACAATACTCATAAAACAATTATACCTCTCCCAGATGCCAGCAGCACCGATCCATAATCAGACCGGTGCTGCTGGTTTATTACTTTGTCAGTTCTGTCTGCAACAGAACGCCAATCTTGATTCCCTCGATGAATCCAGACCGCTCATGGTCTCGGCAGAGGGTGCAGACTGGATAGATGATCTTATCCATCTCCCGCAGTTCCATGCCGTTCATCAGGCGGTAGAGTTCGTTGAAATCTGCCTTTATCTGCTCGTCATCATATGGATTGTTTTCGTTGTGGCACTCGTAGAGCATAGTCAACACAGACTCACCATCACCAAAGTTGGGTGGATGTGCGTCAATGTAGGTTCTCAGTTTCTCAAAATAGGAATTCATAGATTGCATACCTCCTTCAAAATTTGTGGTATGTTAGCTTAGAAATCCGTGAATTGCAAG
>CAYYKC010000159.1:0-3439 GCA_964471605.1 uncultured Akkermansia sp.
ACCGTGTATTTTCGGCGTGAGAGCATGGCACGAACTTTCTAATGCGTCTGCCCTGAAACAGTCAGGAATAGGATTGAACCAGACGAACGATTCTGCTATACTCAGCGCATGATAGATTGGCTGTTCGAGCTGATTGCATCCATTGTGGCAGAGGTTCTGGGTAAACTCAACCTTTGGGGGTGGATTATCCTGCTGTTGCTCGTGGGGGGAATCATCATCGCCTGCCTATACCTCTGATGAGGCAAATTTATCAGCATAACGGCCATTATTGTGCCGTCTTTCGGTAATCCGGTCTTCCTTGCAGCAGAGAAAGCGCCTCTCCCAGAAGGAAGAAGGAACCGCAGATGAGTGTTCGCTCCGGGAGGCTCGTCAGCGCGTCGCCCAGGCTCTCCGGCAAGCGGATGAGAGCCGGTGATACCGCCCGCACTTTCACCACCATTTCCTCCGGCGGCAAGATGCGCGGGGACTGCACCGGCGGCAGAATCCATTCTTCCACAATCGGAGCCAGCAGCTCCAGCGTCTCGTCCAGAGCCTTATCAGCCGAGCCGGCGTAGATGCAGCGAGCCTTGGCTTCTCCGTATGTTTCCCGCCAGGTGCGCACCAGCACATGCATCGCATGCGGGTTATGTGCACCATCCAGGATGACCCCCGGCAGCACTTCCTCAAAGCGCCCCGGCCAGCGGACCTGTGCCAGCCCCCGGGCTTCCTCCTCCGCAGAGCAGAGGAAATGCGGCAAGGCGTGCAGCGCCGCCAGAGCCAGTGCGGCATTGCGCCGCTGGTGCGCTCCCGTCAGCCCCAACGGCAGCTCGCATTCTGCCGTAACGATGCGAAAATCAGTATCCATGCGCTGTGCGGCCTCATGAATGGCACGGATGGCCTCCGGTTCCTGCGGGGCAATGACCGCAGGGCGATGCCAGGCGATAATACCGGCTTTCTCTCCTGCCACATCATAGAGGGTGGGGCCCAGATACTGCGTGTGGTCCAGCCCGATGGGGGTAATGACAGCCACATCCTTAGGAACGGCGTTGGTGGCATCCAGCCTGCCGCCCATGCCGGTTTCCAGCACGATGAGTTCCACTTCCTGCTCCGCAAAATAGAGCATGGCCACCGCCAGCACAATTTCAAAGAAGGTGGGCGGGGTATCCCAATCCGCTATCAACTCGCGCACATAATCAATGAGCCGCGCCGCATCCGCATCCGGGATATTCACGCCGTTGACGCGGATGCGTTCATTGAACTCCACCAGATGCGGCGAGGTGAATAAGCCGGTTCTGTACCCCGCTGAGCGTGCCACGGATTCAATGAACGCACAGGTAGAGCCCTTACCGTTGGTGCCTGCCACATGCACCACCCGAGCACGCGGATACAACACCCCACACTCTTTCAGCAGGCGTGTTATCCCCTCCAGCCCCAGCTTAATGCCGAACACCTGCACAGAATACAGCCAATCCAGAGAATTGACGATGGACGATGGACTATTGACCATGGTTGAAGACATGAACTTATTTTATTGGGAATTCAGATACACGTTGGCGCAATCGCAGCGCAACAGCTGTCGCCCCAGCACCTCCACCACGATTCGTTGCTGCAAATATCGAAACAAATGGACGATACGAAGTCCAAACTCAAAGGTTCGCTCTCGCAAATCGTCTGCATTCATATCAATTGTCAATCCTCAATATCTGTACATTTCTGCCTTGTACGGTCCCTCCATGGGCACGCCGATGTAGTCAGCCTGCTTCTGCGTGAGGGTGGTGAGGCGTACGCCGAGTTTGGCGAGGTGGAGGCGTGCCACTTCTTCATCCAGCTTCTTGGGCAACACCTGCACGGTGTTGGCTCGGGTACCGCGCTCTGCCCAGAGGGCCATCTGTGCCAGCACCTGGTTGGTGAAGCTGTTACTCATCACGAAAGAAGCATGCCCCGTAGCGCAACCCAGGTTCACCAGACGTCCCTCTGCCAGCAGATACAGGCTGTGGCCGTCCGGGAAGGTGTACTTATCCACCTGCGGCTTGATGTTGGTGCAGACGATACCCTCTCGGTTCTGGAGACGGGCCACCTGAATCTCGTTGTCGAAGTGACCGATATTGCAGACGATGGCCTGGTCTTTAATCTTCTCCATGTGTTCCAGGGTGATGATATCGCAGTTGCCCGTCGTGGTCACATAGATATCTGCCCAGCCGAGGGTATCCTCCACCGTGAGCACACGGTAGCCCTCCATGGCGGCCTGAAGAGCACAGATGGGGTCTACCTCCGTCACGACCACCTGAGCTCCGAGCCCGCGCAGCGCCTGCGCGCAGCCCTTGCCTACATCACCATAGCCGCAGATAACGGCCACCTTGCCGGCAATCATCACATCCGTGGCGCGCTTGATTCCATCCGTCAGACTTTCGCGGCAGCCGTAGAGGTTATCGAATTTGCTCTTGGTCACGGAATCATTCACATTGATAGCGGGGAAGAGCAGCTTGCCCTCACGCTCCATCTGGTAGAGACGGTGTACGCCGGTGGTCGTTTCCTCGGATACACCCATAATCTCCGGCATCCAACGGTGGAACACCCCGGGCTGTTCGGTCGCAATGCGCTTGAGCAGAGCCTTGATAACGCCTTCTTCCTCGCTGCCGGAGGGGGAATTGACCCAATCGCTGCCCTCTTCCATCTCATAGCCCTTGTGCAGCAGCAGCGTCACATCACCTCCGTCATCCACAATCAGCTGTGGCCCCTGCCCCTCGCGGTGGGAGAGCGCCGCCCAGGTGCAATCCCAGTATTCCTCCAGCGTCTCGCCCTTCCAGGCAAACACGGGCACACCGGTCGCGGCAATGGCTGCGGCGGCATGGTCCTGCGTTGAGAAGATATTGCAGCTGGCCCAGCGCACATCCGCCCCCAGCTCCACCAGCGTCTCAATGAGGATAGCGGTCTGAATCGTCATGTGCAGAGATCCGGTGATGCGTACCCCGGCCAGCGGCTTCTGCGAGCCGTATTTCTCACGGCAGGCCATCAGGCCCGGCATCTCGTATTCCGAAACGGTAATTTCCTTGCGGCCCCAGTCTTTCAGACTGATATCCGCCACTTTGTAAGAGTCTCCGGCTGTCATGTTGGCGGCATTCTACCGCTTTTTCCACTAAAAAACAAGCGTAAAGCACCCCGACAACGGGAAAATGTAATGCACCACGGGCTTTCCGGGAACTCTCTCTGCCCCGGAGTTTTGGGCATGCGACTCCGGTAGTTGGGTCGGCCAAGGGTCTGTACCCGTGATGCATTACACCCTTTCTAATACATCCCGGAAGCAAATCCGCAACTTTTCCTGAAAAAATGTCAAAAAAAAACTACTGACTGAAGCTTCAGGAGACTTGCACCCACCAATTCAGAGTCAATAAGCAGAGACAATAACAACAGGGCAAACGCATTTGAGTTGTGTCATACTCTCTGGAGATTCAGGTCGCTA
>CAYYKC010000160.1:0-3370 GCA_964471605.1 uncultured Akkermansia sp.
ACCTCGGCATCGCGGTCTTCCACATAGCACAAATCCAGCAGGGGTGTCCCCTCCAGCTTGCCCACGGAAACAGCGGAAACCAGGCAGCGCATGGGATTCTTCTCCAACGCACCGGAGGCCACCAGACGATTGAGCGCGATGCTGAGCGCCACGGCTGCACCGGTGATGCTGGCGGTGCGGGTGCCGCCGTCTGCCTGAAGCACATCGCAATCCACCCAGATGGTGCGTGCTCCCAGGGCCTCCAAATCCACCACGGCACGCAGGGAGCGACCGATGAGGCGCTGGATTTCCACGGAGCGGCCATCCACCTTGCCGGCAGAGCTATCGCGTTTCTTGCGGTCCAGGGTGGAATAGGGCAGCATGGCATACTCTGCGGTGAGCCAGCCGCCGGGCACATGCTGGTTCTTCATCCAGCGCGGCACATCCTCCTCAATGGTGACGGAGCAGATGACACGGGTGTTGCCGAAGCATGAAAGCACGGAGGCCGTGGCATGGGGAGCCACGTTAAGCACAAACTGAAGCGGGCGCATCTCATTCTGAGCGCGGTTATCTTGGCGTTGCATACAGGCGGGTTTTACCACATACGCGCACGGGATTCAATCAAATTTCTTGCCACAACGGCAGGGGAAAGGTAAAATTGCCGCCGTGGAGGACATCGGGCTCACAGCACCGGGCAGCGGACTGCTGCAACTGACCCCGCGCGGCATCCTGCCGCGGGCGGAAAAAGCCTTTGCACGCAGCGCTGCGCACGGGATGCTGGACCTGGTGCAGCACGGGCTTCCCATGGGGGCAGATGCCGCGCTGGCCTGGCTGCAGGAACAGACCCGGCAGCGGCTCATGCGCTACCTGCGCGCCCTCCGGCGAGCCGATGCGGCGGCGAGCGCAGAATTGAGCGTAACGGGCGAATGTGCCGCCGCCTTGCTGGCTTCCCTGCCGCCCCTGCACCGGGGAGCTGTCTGTGCGGGGGACATCCGCAGCTGGTTTGCGGGGCTGGAGCCCGCGCTGCATGAGCGTGCCGCGCAGAGCGGGTGCAGCGTGGAGGAATGGCTCTGCCGGCTCGGTGAAGGCTGGCAGCAGCTGGGTATGCTCTGCCTGCATCTGGCAGAAAACGGCGGAGCGGATGCGGCGGAAGCCCCCTTTGCCTTCCTGGCTACCTTCATTCACAAGGCCGGGCAGGATGGCAAACCGCGTCACGCCCCGCTGGGACTGGCGGCGCAGATGAATGACAACGCCGCGCTGGCGGCTCTGCTCCGCCCGTTGCAGCAGGTGGCGGCCGACAGCCCATTCTGGCAGCAGCTTATCCGTAGTGGCGATATCTACCGCCCCTGCGCCTGGGGAACGCGGCGCGCCTATGATTTTCTGGAAAGTCTCCCGCTGCTGGAGGCCGCCGGCATCGAAACCCGCATGGTGAACCTCTGGAAGACGCAACCGCCCCGCGCGGAGCTGCAGGTGCAGCTGGAAAAGGCGGGCGACAGCAAGGCCGACCGCGCCCCCTCGCTCAACATCAATTCCCTGCTGCGCTTTGTACCGCGTGTGGTGCTGGGCAATCAGGCGCTCACGGATGAAGAACTGGCAGAGCTGCTGGCGGTGGATGAGGACGGACTGGTGCGGTTTCGCGGGGATTGGATTCGGCTGAACCGCGAGCGTCTGCAACACCTGCTCAACAGCTGGCGACAGGCGGCCCGCATGGCCGCCGGCGGCATCCCCATAGTCGTGGGGCTGCGCTGGCTGCTCGGCAAACGCCCGGAGAACACCGTCAAGCTGCCCCCGGCAGAAGAGGATGCACCCGTCACCGCTGCCCCGGAGCTGGAGGAAGCCCTGCGCCGCCTCACCCTCAGCCCCGCTGAACCGGATTTGCCGGAATCCCTCCGCAGCATCCTGCGCCCCTACCAGCGGGAGGGCGTGCGCTTCCTGCTGGGTGTGACAGAAAGCGGATTCGGTGCCTGCCTGGCAGATGACATGGGGCTGGGCAAGACCCTGCAGGTGACGGCCTGGCTGGTGCACCTGCACCGGCAGGGGGCACTGGCAGAACGGGCGGCACTCATCGTGGCTCCCGCCTCTCTGCTGAGCAACTGGCAGGAGGAACTCGCGCGCTTCGCCCCGCAGCTGCGCACCATCCTCCTGCACCCGGACACCCTGACCGCCGGGCAGACGGACACCCTGCGGCGCAACCCCGCACAGCTGCTGGAGGGAGCGGAAGTGGCACTCACCACCTATGGCATGGCCACCCGCCTGTCCGAACTGCTGGCGCGGGAAGAGCTGCCCGCCCTGGTGCTGGATGAGGCTCAGGCCATTAAAAACGCCGGTTCGCAGCGCACGAAAACCATCCTGCAACTCACCTCCCCACGCCGCGTTGCCCTCACCGGCACCCCGGTGGAAAACAACCTCAGTGAGCTGCGCTCCCTCTTCGATTTCCTGACCCCCGGCCTGCTGGGCAGTGAAAAGGAATTCAACGCGCTGGTGCAGCGCATGGGGACGGATTTAAGCCCACTGCGCCGCCGCATCCGCCCCTTTCTGCTGCGACGGCTCAAGAGCGACCCGACCCTGCTGCCGGAGCTTCCGCCGAAAACCGAAAAGCCGGCCTACTGCCTGCTCACCCCGGAGCAGACCCGCCTCTATGCCCACGAGGTAGAGAGCCTGCGGGCCGTCATTGCCGAGCCCGACCCGCAGACGCGCCTGAGCCTGGTGCTGCCCCTGCTCAGCAGGCTCAAGCAAATCTGCAACCATCCCGCCCAATACCGGGGCGAGGGCTACTTCGACCCCGCCGCCAGCGGTAAAATGCAGCGTCTGGGGCATCTGGCTCGCGCCATTGCAGAGGCCGGGGACTCCTGTCTGGTATTCACCCAGTACCGCAGCATCATCGAGCCCCTGCATGACTTCCTGTCGGGCATCTTCGGCGCCCCCGGACTCACCCTCCATGGCGGCACCCCGCTGGCGGTGCGCCGCGAGCGCGTGACCGCCTTCCGGCATCCCGGCGGCCCGCGCTTCTTCATCCTCTCCCTCAAGGCCGCCGGCACCGGGCTCACCCTTACCCGTGCCCGCCACGTCATCCACTTCGACCGCTGGTGGAACCCGGCGGTGGAAAACCAGGCCAGCGACCGCGCCTACCGCATCGGCCAGACCCAGCCGGTGCTCATCCACCCACTCATCTGCCGCGGCACCATCGAGGAAAACATCCACCGCATGCTCACCGCCAAACGCACCCTGGCAGACAATCTCCTGTCCGGCGGACTGGAAAAGCTCCTCCTCACCCTCCCACCGGAGGAATTATCCGAACTGCTGGGACTATGACCCCCTTTCTCGGCAGCACACCTCAAATCGAGTAGGGGGACTTTCGTCCCCCTCTCACACCACCGTACGTGCGAATTAC
>CAYYKC010000161.1:0-3334 GCA_964471605.1 uncultured Akkermansia sp.
TTGTATAAAGCAGTAAGAATAGCTCGTTTTCTGGCTTCGTTGATGTTGTTAAAAATTGGTTCGATAGTTTTGTAGGTATTATTCTTCTTTGCAAATTTCTTCATATCCTTAAGAGCTGAAATGGCTATTTTACGGACTGAATGAACGTGCCTTTGCCCAAATCTATACGTAATCCAAGAACCTCCGAATGTACCAATGATGGCACCTATCGTTCCATAAATAGCCTCACCTACATAATTGGATGCATCTGCGATTATCTCTATCATGGGTTCATTATACTTGATATGTATGAGGAGTCAAGAAGTAGCCTTGTATTTTTGACACCGCACCCACAGATATGGAAACACTCGATGAACAACTCGATGCAGCCAACGCGCGTCTGACCGAGCAGAGCGAGAAACTCGCAGCGTTGGAGACAGAAATCGCCACCTTACAGGCAACCAACGAAGAGCTGTCGGACAACCTGACGCACACGAAGGAGCAGCTTGCAAGCGTGGAGGGGGCATATCGCAAAGCCCTCGAAGAAGTGCAGCAGCTCAAGGCAGAAGCAAAGAGTGCCGAAGAGCGGGCTGCGGAGTATTACGGCAAGCCAGCCGCAGCTCAGCCAGTCACCGCCAAGGGTGACCCGGATGTGCGCCCGGTAAGCGAACGCTTTGCTGCCATCAAAGACCCGGCAGCACAGACCGCTTTCCTGCGCTCCCTGAGCGATGCCGAACGAGCCGAACTTTACAATAACCTCTAACCCAGAACTCACCATTATGGCTAATACACTCACAGACCTTAAGGACGTACGCATCGCACAGGCGGCTCTCATGCCGTGGATGACCGAGCTGATGCCGCTCTCCATCTTCTCCACCAACTTCGGACCGACCTCTGCCGACAAGGGCGATACGGTCAAAGTTCCGGTGGTAGGCGCACCGTCTCCGTCCTCCGACTTCGATGGCAACTATGTGAAGAACATTGACAGCGAGGCCAGCACCATTCCGGTGGTACTCAACAAGCACAAGTTCAAGACCGTTCACATGACTGCCAAGGAAGCGGCCACTACGGCTGTCCCCCTGTTGGAGAAGCTGGTGTCCACCGCAGCCCAGCAGCTTGCTATTGACGTGCTCACGGACATTTTCAGCGCCATCAAGAAGAATCAGTTTGCAACGGCTACCGATGTAGCCTCTGCGGAGGATTTTTCCTACAAGACCGTGCTGAAAATCCGTGAAGCATGCAACAAGGCGAAGATGCCGAAAGCCGGGCGTTCTCTGGTGCTCAACACCAGCTTGAATACCGCCTTGCTGGCAGACGATATCGTGTCCCGCAGCTTCATCACCAATCTGGCGCAGCCGGGCGTGGTGGAAGCCCGCATCAACCGACTGGCCGGGCTCAACGTGTACGAGACGGACTGTGTGCCGGACAACGGCGAAAACCTCGCCGGGTTCGTCACCCATCCCTCGGCAATGGCCGTAGCCATGCGCTACCTCCAGCCCATCGCCAACTACGATGAAGCCGGAGCCGTAACTGACCCTGTCACCGGGCTGACCTTTGGCTATCTGCGCTACACGGATACGACCTCCAACAAGGTGTATATCACGCTGGAATGCCTGTACGGCTATCAGGTTATCCGACCTGCAGCTTTGCAGCGCATCACCGTAACCTCTGCCGCCTGACCATGAGCCTTGCCGATGAAATGAGCGCCGACTTCCTGAGCATTCATCAGGAACTCCCGACATATATAACCATCGGCAGGAAACGAATACCGGCATTGGTCAACGAGGGCTCGCTGGCAGCGGAGCTGGAGCTGGGAGGCTTTTCTCCCACCCGCTCCCTGTCGGTGAGAGTCCGGCGAAGCGACCTGTCGTCCACCCCTGCGGTGGGCGACTTGCTCTATTACGAGGGCGTGAGCTTTCGGATTGAAAGCATGAGCGTCAAGAAATCAACCCCATTCATCTCTCTGGAATGTCTGCAACAGTAACCATCAATTCAGCATCCCTCGACCGCAAGCTCGCAAAGTTCGCCATCCTGGGGCAGAAGTCGCTGGAAGATGCTCTCATTGAGGGGGCAAAACGCTTCACGACTCAGGCGGTGCGCAACACCATGCCCATGATTCTGAGCAAGAATCCCTCAGCCGTGAAAAGCGAATGGACGAACCGAATCACGCATTATTTTGAAACGCACCGCATCACCCGGAAAGGCTATCGCAAGGATGCGGCATTGCGGAAATTGCTTGCCAAGAAAAAGAAGAGCCTGGGGCGCGAGGCTTCCGGCTGGAATGCCGCAGCCGCCAAGCTCAAAGCTACCCGCATCCCCGCCTGGGTGAAACGACATGGCATCGCAGAAGGTGCTTGCCGGATCACGCGCAAGCGAAATCGCATCACCATTATCATCACCAACTCCGTACCGTACAATGAAGCCATGACCATGCGCCGGGCTGCATTCGTGCTGGATAAGGTGAAACGTGGATTTGACGGCAACCTGCGGGCATTGAAACGAAAGCTCATCAAATCCATCCGATGAACACACACTCCATCACCGAGACGACACTCCGCTTCCTGATAGAAGCCAAGCCGGGCTTAGCCATTCATACCCCCATCAGCAATGGCGAGCTTAACACGCCCTACGTCCTGCTGAGCTGCGTAGCTGATGACGAATTGATACCCGGTAACAATACATGGGAATGCTCGTTGACCCTCGCTCTGCATAGTGCCGCTTTGGAAGAAGAGGAAACATCCATGCGGGAGCAATTCTCCACGCTCTGCGCTCTACTGGGGAAAAGGACCACCCGCGAGGCAATCAACGGCATGGCGGCTGATTTCATTCTGTACAGCCTGAGTCTACAGAGCATCGAAGAACCACAAACAATGGATAACGATTTTATCCAGACCGCCACCTTCCGGGTGGTGGTGCAATTTTGACACCGGGACAATATATTATGGCTACAATTATCGGAACAGTCGGCGTATTCGGGTTCGATGAAGACCAGCAGGGAATCCTGTTGGAGTCTCAGGACATCGACTACAAGCCGGACAGCAAAGTACAGCGTGACTATCGAGGGAAGAAAGTCGGCATCATCTTCTATGATGACCAGACCGATGTCTCCATGAAAGGTTACATCCCCCGCGACAACCCCACGGACATCAAGGTTGCCCAGACACTCGTGTTGGCGAATGCCGCACCTGACCATGGGCTGTCTACCGTTGCCTCTGGAACAAATGTCGTGACCGGGATTAAAATCGGACTGAAAAATGAAGACCTCGCATCCTTTGAGGTATCTTCCACCATTTACGATTTCTAAACTGGCGCCGATTTTTCGACACTTTGGAGGCGAATTTAAGCCCCCCTTTTC
>CAYYKC010000162.1:0-3286 GCA_964471605.1 uncultured Akkermansia sp.
GTACCCCCGCCGACCCACCGCCGCACCCCGGCTGTACACCTGCCGTGTGGGGTGGATTCCTCACTTATTCAACAAAAGCTCCGCACTTCCGGCGGCGCGATACAACGCTGCCGAACAGCAAAGCAACCGACAGACTGAATAAGGTCCACAGAACAGTCAGCGCGGAGAAATAAGTGCTCACCAGAGCCTCGTCCAAAGGAATGAGGAGCTTGGACGGATCCGTTGCAAGTTTCAATTTTTCATCCACATCGGCAGTCATCTCCTGAATTTTGCGCAGTACCGGCACGGTTTCCCGCGCATCCTCCATTACTTCATTGGAGGTCAAACCATCAATGAGCTTCATAACCGCACCGACCTTGGTATTGAACAGCTCTCCGCCATACATGCTGTTTACCCCCCCCAGACACAGCCCGGCAAACAGGGAAAGGAAACCAATGCCCCAGAAGCGGGCACCGCCAAGATTCCACTCCTTATTCCATGCTTTACCCCACAGCCTGCCAACGAAGAATCCGAGCAGCAAGGTGGTAGCCACAACAATAATCAGGGCATACACCGGTTTATCGAGCATCATGGCAAATGCGAACGCAAGCCACTTTGACACACTGATATCAAATGCTATAAACGTAGACATATAATTAATTGTTATGTGTTAGAGAATTATACTCAAATAGGTTCGTTATGCAGGAAACCCATTCCTTCGATATAATATCGCATTTTTTTACAATAGCAAGCCTGTATCTTGAAATAAAACATTTTTCCGGGTTTCGAAATTTCCGACAGAAAAAAAAATCTAACAAAAAAGGGAAATAGGAGAAGGTCAGTATATATCAAATGGCAAAGTAAGACGCATCAATGGCGAGAGAGAAGGAGGAAACAGAGAAACCGGCACTCCCTTGCGGGAGTACCGGCCTGTCTTATCGCATGGAAAAAAATGTTACAGAAGTGACTTATGCTGCAGGCTGCTCGGCAGGAGCCGGAGCGGGCTGATTGCCCGGGCAGTTGCAGGGAGCCGGAGCGCCGCACTTCGGGCCGCGATGACCGTCCTTGTTGGCATCAAACTTCTCCAGCATCTTCTTCTCAAAAGCAGCCTTTCTCTCGGCACGCTTGGCCTCGAAGCCGGCCTTCACAGCGGCCTTCTCAGCATCGTCCAGCTGACCGTCCTTATTGGCGTCAAACTTCTCCATGAACTTAGCGCGGCGCTCAGCCTTCTGCTCGGGGCTCATGTGACGATGACCACGGGGACCGCCGCAGCGGGGGCCTTTCGGGCCGCGGGGGCCTTTCGGACCACGCTCAGCGCGCATTTTCTCGAACTCAGCCTTAGCAGCAGCCTTCTCGGCATCATCGAGCTGGCCGTCCTTGTTGGCATCGAACTTCTCCAGCATCTTCTTTTCGAAAGCAGCCTTCATCTCGGCACGCTTGGCCTCGAAATCGGCCTTGGCAGCAGCCTTCTCGGCATCGTCCAACTGGCCGTCCTTGTTAGCGTCAAACTTCTCCAGCATCATCTTGCGGAAGTCCGGGCGCTGACCATGCTTACCGCAGCAGGGCTTGGCAGGAGCGCAGGGCATAGCCTTGCAGCAGGGCTTCTGATCGGGGCACTGCTCCGGGGCAGCGTCCTGAGCCATCACCGGCAGAGCGGCGAACAGAGCAAAAAAGAGGGATTTCTTCATATCGTGTATTTTGTTTATTGTTAAGTTTATTGACGAGGTGTTACTGTCTCGCCTCACTATCAGGAACGCAGCCATTCCCCATTTATCTACACCTTTTTTTCTTTTTTTGCAAAAAATTCTCATGCCGCCCCGGTTTTCATCGCCCAAAATCAGCCGCCATCGGCTAATATCGGCTAATTATCAGCTAAATTAGCCGATAATGAGTTGACATGAAGCACCCGCATGTTACAATACATTTATGAAACGTCGCAGAAAAATTCCGGTTTTGAGAGAATTGCTGGAACGGGATACGGGGAACATAGCAGATATCATGCTCAAGGCTCGGCCGGAAGCGCTGCGGATGGATAGGTATTTGAGCTGGCAGGAGTTGTACTACAGAAAAGCCCCGGTAGGGCTGAGTACGGAGCAATGGTGGCTCGGAATCAAGCTGCACCGTACCCAGGCGCGGCAGGATGTCCGTCTCATCAATGCAACGGGGCAGGCGTTCAGCTTTGCCCCCACGCAATACATCCAGCAATATCTGCACAAGATTGACCGCGCATCAGGCACCATGTTCATGACCGATGCCAATGCCGTGTTTTCAGTCACGGAACGCGATAAATACCTGCTGACCTCTCTTGTTGAAGAGGCCATCATGTCCAGCATGCTGGAAGGAGCCGTTGTGACTCGCTCGGAGGCTCGGGAGCTCATTCGCAGCAATCGCCCCCCCAGAGATGAACATGAACAAATGGTGATGAATAACTACCGCACCATGCGGATGATATTGCAGCACAAGGACGAGCCGCTCACACCTGCCTTCATTCTTTCTCTTCACCGCAGCATGGTGGAAGGAACGCTGAAAGCTCCCGAAAAAGCCGGACAGCTACGGCGGGAGGAGGATAGGGTATACATAGAAGATACCCGCAGCGGTGATGTAATCCACAGGCCGCCCGCCGCAGACAGTCTGGAAGAGCGGCTGGAAGCTCTCTGTGCTTTTGCCAATGATAGCAGTGAAGAAAACTATATCCACCCCATCATCCGCGCCATCATCCTGCATTTTCAGCTGGCCTACGACCATCCTTTTGTGGACGGCAACGGCAGAACCGCGCGTTCCCTCTTCTATTGGGGGATGCTCCATGCCGGCTACTGGATTTTTGAGTACATCTCCGTTTCCCGTGAAATATACCGGCACTCGCGCAGCTATTATGAAGCATTTCTGAACACAGAGGAAGACGATAACGACCTCAACTACTTTATCATCGACCAACTGGACACCATATATGAATCCGTTGTCAGCCTGATGCAGCACCTGCGCACCAAACAGCAGATGCAGGATCAATTGCAGCAGGCCCTGTCCGGTGTTCCCCACATCAATTACCGGCAAAGGAACGTTCTGCTGCATTTCCTGCAACACTCCAACAGCCATACCTCCGTAAGCCTGCATTGCAGAGAATACAGCGTCGTCCGCCAAACCGCACGCACCGACCTGACCGGATTGGAAAAGCTGGGCCTGCTAAGCTCAGAGCTGATTTCGCGCGAGTTCATCTTCAAACCTGCTCCGAATCTCGAACGACTACTCCGCGACTTCATCGCCCAAAATCAGCCGCCATCGGCTAATATCGGCTAATTATCAGCTAAAT
>CAYYKC010000163.1:0-3265 GCA_964471605.1 uncultured Akkermansia sp.
GGAGACTTTTTGGGAGACTTTTGGGCGTTGCTTTTGTTTTTACACTTTTCACGCTGAAATAAAAGGGTGAATAAAAGCCAAAAGAGGGTTGACTTGGCGGGGGAAAGCCTGTATACTCCGCGCCCGTATGGAAAACCAGACCACCAATTTTGATCTCTCGGCGCTCGACACGGCCGCTATGCGCAGCCGTCTTTCCGAGCTCGGGAGCTATCTTTGACCTCGCTAACCTGGAAGAACGAGTAGCAGAGCTGGATGCCCGCATGAGTGCGCCGGATTTCTGGGATAATCCCACGGCCGCCCGCGAGCTGATGAATGAGGTGAACCCCCTCAAGCGCCGACTGGAAAAGTTCCACGAGCTGGAATCCGGGCTGGAGAATGTGGAGGTCGCCATCGAGATGGCCGATGAAGAGCCGGAAATGGCGGCTGAGGCTCACGCAGAGTACAACGCCTGGGTGAAGAGTCTGGAGGAGTTCGAGCTGCTCACGCTGCTGAACGGCCCGCATGACAATGCCGGTTGCTATATCACCATTCATGCCGGTGCCGGTGGCACGGAGGCCTGCGACTGGGCCAGCATGCTCATGCGTATGTACCTCCGCTATTGCGAACGCCACGGCTTCAACACGGAAATCATGGAAAGCACGGACGGCGATGAAGCCGGTATCCGCTCTGTGACCATCAAGATTGACGGTGAGTATGCCTATGGCTACCTGAAGAATGAGCGCGGTATTCACCGCCTGGTGCGCATGAGCCCCTTTGATGCTGCGGGTAAGCGCCATACCTCGTTCTGCTCTCTGGATGCCACCCCCGATATCTCCGACGATGTGGAGATTGAGGTGAAGGAAGCCGATGTGAAGATGGATACCTACCGCTCCGGCGGTAAGGGCGGTCAGAACGTGAACAAGGTGGAAACAGCCGTGCGTCTGACGCACCTTCCCACCGGTATCATCGTGGCCTGCCAGACGCAGCGCTCCCAGCTCCGCAACCGAGAGGAAGCCATGCGCATGCTCAAGGCTCGCCTCATCCAGCTGGAAGAAGACCGCAAGCGTGCCGAGGCCGACCGCCAGTATTCCGAGAAGGGTGACATCGCCTGGGGTAACCAGATTCGTTCCTATGTGTTCCAGCCTTACCAGATGGTGAAGGATCTGCGCACCGGCTTCGAATCCGGCAATATCCAGGACGTGATGGATGGCAACATCGACGGCTACGTCGAGGCCATGCTCCGCCATAACGCCAATGCATAAAAGTACAAGGGCGAAGGACAAGGTACATGGATATGTGAGGAAGAATGCGATGAGTGTGCGTACTGGCTTGCAGTATGTGGAGCATTTTCGATCGATTCCCATCACTCGGTTGCAACCGTTGGTTCAGGAAGCCTCAGAACTCCGTGCGATGCTTACCTCTGCTTGTAAAACGGCAGCACGACGTGTCCAGGATGCTGCCAATCAATAAGCTGTTCTTCCTTCGTCCTTCGTTCATTGTCCTTCATACTTTCCTTTCATGCTTGAGATTGACGTACTGACTCTGTTTCCGGAGATGATAACCGGGCCGCTTTCCCAGAGTATCATGGGGCGGGCGGCTGATAGCGGCATCATCTCTGTGCGTGCGCACCAGCTGCGTGACTGGACGCACGATAAGTACCGCCGCACGGATGATTATCTCTGCGGCGGGGGACAGGGCATGCTCATGAAGTGTGAACCGATTTTTGAGGCCATCGAGAAATTGCGACGGGAAAATACCCGTGTGATTCTCATGACACCGCAGGGACGGGTGTTCCGCCAGTCGGTGGCAGAGGAGCTGGCCGCTCCCTGTGTGGAGGGAGGTGATGCCCACTATATCATCCTCTGCGGGCATTACGAGGGAGTAGATTACCGTGTTATCGAGACGCTGGTGGACATGGAGCTGTCTATCGGTGATTATATCCTGACCAATGGCGCGATTGCCGCCGTGGTGGTGATAGATGCCGTGGCGCGCCTGCTCCCCGGTGCGTTGGGCGATGCCCGCAGCAGTGTGGAGGAATCGTTCTCCGACGGTCTGCTGGAGGCTCCCGCCTACACGAAGCCCAACGTGTTCCGTGGCATGGAGGTTCCGGCGGTATTTCTTTCCGGCAACCACAAGGCCATGGCTGAATGGAAGCTGGAGAAATCTCTGGAGCGCACCAAAGCCAATCGCCCGGATTTGTATGATGCCTGGGCGGCGGCTCACCCGGAACATTTTGCCCCGAAGAAAAAACGCCGCAAGACACCACTGACGACCTACAAACCCCGCAAGACGCAGGATGACGCAGAGGTCTGAGGGTGTACACCGTGGGTATTACCGCCGCTGTGTACCGTGTCGGAACGGGTAAAGAGGGATTCATACCGTACGATAGGCACGATAGACGCTTGCCTTGGCAGGCGGTGTCTGGTAGAATGCGAGCCATGGCATATCTGGACTTGCAGCATGTGAGCGTGCATTATCCCGTGCGCAATACCTGGGGCGCTACCGGGGAAGTGGTGCGCGCGGTGGATGATGTGAGCTTTTCGGTTGAAAAGGGGCAGATCCTGGGATTGGTGGGAGAATCCGGTTGCGGAAAATCCACTCTTTCCCGTGCCATTATGCAGCTGCAGCCGGTGACCTCCGGCAATATCGTCTTGCAGGGAGAGAATTTGACGGCGCTGCCGGCTCGCGAGGTGCGGAAGCGCCGATTGGATTTCCAGATGGTGTTTCAGGACCCTTATGCCAGCCTGAACCCGCGTTTCAGCATCTTTTCCACGCTTGCGGAAGCCCTTTCGTGCCGCGAAAAGCTGCCGCGCCGGGCACGGGAGGAGGCGGTGGCGGAGCTGATGGAGCGAGTGGGCCTCAGCCCGGAACACATGTATAAATACCCGCACGAGTTCTCCGGCGGCCAACGCCAGCGCATCGCCATCGCGCGGGCCATTGCTCCGCGTCCGGCCCTCCTGCTGGCAGATGAGCCGGTTTCTGCGCTGGATGTCTCCATTCAGAGTCAGATACTCAACCTGCTGACGGATTTGACCCGAGAGATGGGGTTGACGATGATTTTTATCTCGCACGACTTATCGGTGGTGCACTATCTGTCCGACAGAATTGTGGTGATGCGGCGCGGGCAGGTGGTGGAGTCCGGCGCGGCAGATGACGTGTTCTTCCGTCCTCAGGCAGAGTATACCCGCAATCTTCTGGCAGCCGTCCCGAGACTGGACTGATGCCGCTCCCTCCGTATTGCCTCAAAATAAAATCGAACCCAAGGGGGTGGTTGCCTCAAAATAAA
>CAYYKC010000164.1:0-3229 GCA_964471605.1 uncultured Akkermansia sp.
ACGGTGGTGTGAGAGGGGGACGAAAGTCCCCCTACTCGATTCGTTCAGGGAGGGAGGCTTCCGGATTAAAGGGTACTCCAGTTAGCGCTGCGAGTAGAACCGGAACGCTGTATTTTGCCTTGCTTCATCAGGCTGTTGAGTCGGTTAGTCAGCGTGCGGCGCGATATGTCAAAGGTCTGCAACAGTTGGGAATAGGTACAGCCCGGATGGCGGCTGATGAAAGTCAGCACTTCTTCTTCTGTCGCACTTGTTCTTTTTCCTTTATTAACAGAATGGACTGACTGCTGAGATTTATCTCCGTAATGCTTTCTCCTGATGATGACGGTAACTCCCATGTCATCAACATCATATTCAGGAATCGCCAAATTCTGTTCCCGGCATGCTGCAAAAATTCGTCCGATGCCTGAGCCCCAGCGTTCCACGATATTCATACGATGGAGTATATCTGCCAGCTGAGGATTCCGCAGTGAGGAGCAGTTGCCCCGCAACATTCTTTCTTTTGTCATGCTCCCGTGTAACGTGCCCGGAGAAAAGAACTCTATTCTGTCCGGATGGATGGATATCTGAATGAATGAGGGCGACAGATAATTGCGGTGCAAAATGGAATTGATAATAATCTCTCTGAGTGCAGGCAGTGGTATTTCATGCAATTCCTCACGGTATAAACCGTTTATTCTGTATTCAACACGCGTATTTTTCAAGACATAGTTGATAGCTTCATCTGCCATCTCATGAATCGGCCCGGTCAATTCCTGACTGTCAAGGAAATGACTGCGATCATTGCTCAAAAAGACGGCACACTGTATCCTTGAAAAATGAAGTGCGTCAGGACGTGTTAACAGACAGAATGTCACGCTTGGCAACAGTTGCTCGTTTGCGTCCGGCAGCAGCAATCCCCAACTGATAAGATGTTCCCCGGTTACTTCTATTTGCTTTGTATTTCGCCGGGTTACTGCCACACATAGCTGCCGAATTTCTTCCTCGGTAGCCGGCGGTTGGTGAAAAGCAATGTGCTGATCGTACGTCATTCCCTTGCTGCGAAGCATCAATTCCATGCGAATGTGCGGCTCTGCCTGTCGGGTTGAGGACGCCACTCGCACATAGGTTCCCTCTTCTACACCTTGCCTGGTTAAATAATACGGTGTATTTTGTCCAGGCTTAATGTCCACGACCACGACATACTTGTCAGCCATTGTATCGACCCGGACATCCGGTATAATCTGAGGTGTGCAATTTTGCAGAATAATATCCGTGATGCGGTCAACGGTGCGCGCAATGTTTTCAATATCAATCCCCACTACTATGTGAGTTTCGTCATCTATTCCAAAAATAATCTGGCCTCCCTTTCCATTGGCAAAAGCGACAACGGTCTTGAGCCATTTGCGATCATCGGAAGGGATTTCACGTTTGTATTCCAGGATGTTGTTCTCCGTCAGATTGATGGATGTCATATCGATGTGTATTCTCTGTAGAGTATACGAGGAATTAGGGAAAAGTCAAGCAATTAGGGCAAATTGCCCTAATTGCCCTAAACAATCATTTTTCCCTAAATCTTTAATCCCGTTTCTCGTTTGGAGATTTTATATGAAGTTACGTTACCTGCAAAAAGGGGAGATTTGGTTTATATGTGCATGCCCTTAAAAATTCAATTGATAAAGGCTAGCAGCTTCGCATTTGAAATGCGATATGCTGCGTTCGCAACGGGTGTCGTTCAGTCCTTTCTCCATTCCATCGCGCGAGGAAGCGGGTATCTCAGGGCGGTGCTCGTTGTAATCAAAAACCACAAACATATAGAAAACAAAAGATAATGAAGAAGACAATCATTGCACTTCTCGCTCTGGGTGGCATCGCCATGGGTGCAGAGCAGACGTTCGATGCAGCGACCAAGACCGCAACAATTGCCCTCACGTTCGATGTTGCTGCTCTTGAGGCTATCAGCGATGTGAACTTTGGAGGAGACGCGACAACGAAGCCGAACTTTTTCATGTTCACGGGTACATGGGCCGACGGTGATAGCGGTTCCCTCGGTCTTGCGAACAACGGTTCCTCTACTCGTGACACGTCCGGTATGTGGTCTTCCTGGGTGAAGGGTTCCAGCAGCGGTCAGTCAACGGATTGCGGACTGGGTACCGTGTTCACCTCCTCTACGGACTGGGATACTATCGATGCCGTTACGCTCGTGTATTCCTACAGCACGCCGGATTCCGGTGCCACTACGACAAACGTAGCACTTTCCATCGGTTATACAGACGGCACGGTTGCGACATACGGTGAAACTAAGTCGAACATTGTATTTAGTGGCAGCTCCGGTTTCTCATCAACCGGTGTTACCATAAATGATACATACGTTGTTTCGCACGAAGTTGATACGACGTTCACCTCTCTTGACAACGCTAAGTTGAAGAGTGCTGCGCTTGCCGTTCCGGAGCCCACCACGGCTACGCTGAGCCTGCTGGCTCTGGTCGGTCTGGCTGCCCGCCGCCGCCGCAAGTAAAGCGATTGCCACACAGCCAATCCTACTTTTCAAGCCCTGCCGAAGTCGGCAGGGCTTTTTCTGGTACTATCAGCACGGAAAAGCTCGGGGGTAAAATCGACTTGACGGCGTTGACCTGCTCTGCTAGCATGGGAGCATGAGAGTTGTCGAAGCACGCATTGAAATCCCCATGGGGAGCCGCAATAAGTACGAGGTGGATGAAAAGACCGGTAAAATCAAACTGGATCGGGTGCTGTATTCCTCCGTGTACTACCCGGCAGAGTACGGTTTTGTGGAGGAGACGCGCTATCTGGACGGCGACCCGCTGGACATCCTCGTGTTCACCTCTGCACCGACGTTCCCCGGCTGTTATGTGGACTGCCGTATCATCGGTGGGATGGATATGATTGACTGCGGGGAGCCGGATGTGAAAATCCTTGCCGTCAATGTCGGTGACCCCCGCTATGAGCATATCAATACCGTGCAGGACCTTTCTCCGCACTACCTCCAGGAAATTCAGAATTTCTTTCTGACTTACAAAACGCTCCAGAACAAAAAGACCGAGGTGGGAGATTTCTTCAGCGTGGAAAAGGCGATAGCCATTCTGGATGATTCCATTGCTCGCTACAAGGCGGAGGAAGGTAGGTAGGAGAGAATGCCACGCAGGGCTGTCGAGAGCGGGGAAATTTGTTGGAATCATTCTCAGGGCAAACGCATTTGAGTTGTGTCATACTCTCTGGAGATTCAGGTCGCTAA
>CAYYKC010000165.1:0-3162 GCA_964471605.1 uncultured Akkermansia sp.
AGCCCAAGGCGTATTCGAGCCTGGCTCTCACCTTTATCCGCCTGATTCTGGAAGCTGAAAAAGACGGCTTGCCGTACCTGATTATCTACGAGGACGATGCTTATCCTTGTGCTGACCCGCAGGGGAATCTCGACAAGCTCCTCGCAGAGCACCCGCTCCCGGAAGATTGCGGACTGCTGTGTCTGGGGGATTGCAACGGAGTAAGCCGCTTCCGAGGACGCCATACCATCCTCTTGGACGAATGTCAGAATCCTTACACGCCGCTTGTCCCTAATCACGCAGAGAACAAGGGGAGCCATGCCTTTGTGGTATTCCGTCCGGCCATGATTCCCTTTGTTCAGGCCATTGCCAGCTTTGGCGTAACGGACATGTCGTTCTCCCGCATCAAGAATCATTGCGACCTCCGGGCGTACGGTATCTTCTTCGACCCGCTTTTCTCGCAGCATCGATTCAATGGAGGCAATGACCCGGAGCCCGCACACCGATATGCCGAATACTACGTCCACCATAAGAAGGAGTTGGATAAGCGATTCCCGCGCCCCACGCAACAGACCAAACTTCTGGCCAAGCCCTCTCCCCGTTTCTGGCTCTTTGCCAACAATCCGAAAGTGGACGCAGAGGAGCTGGGGATTAGCCCGGATGATGTGCTGGTATTCCTCAACCGCGCAAAGCCTTACGAAACCCTCAAGCATCTGCCGAACCGAAAAATCCTCATCATGCGCCGGAATGCCCGGGAGAAGAACTGGTTTATCCCCTACGGCAAAGACAAGGAAATCTTCTCGCTGTTCGAGGACGTTCTCCTCCTGAGTGACAAGGCTCTGGCCAAGGAGCGCAAGTGGTTCGCCGGATACAAGACTGCCACCAACAACGCCTCTCCTACTACTGGCTGGATTGCCTACCACTTGCTGCGGGAGGGCTACCCGGATGCCGAGGTAGTGCTGGTCAACTTCAAACCGGATGGCAACAACGGCTCCTACAAGTGGCACAAGCACGATTGGCAATACGAAGCCGAGTATTACCGGAAGCATAATATCCCCATCAGGGTTCAGTTTTAGCTGTTATGTAAAGTATTGAAAATAAGTGCAAAAAAACGAAAGAAAAAGTAAAAAAGTCCTTGCATCTTGTGCTGAGTCTGCTATACTCTAACCATAGACAAAAGGCTAATACTTAATATATTAAATAACCATGAGCGCAACTATCACGACCGTATACCACAACAAGGCAGGTGAAATCGTGGCAAGCTGGGAAGCCGCAGAGAGCGTGACCTACCACACCATCTGCACCAACGAGCAAGCAGACGCAGCCGAGGCCAAGTTGGTAGCTCTGGCCCACGAGTTTGCCGAGAAGCACTACAAGGAAGTTCAGAAAGAAAACTACTCCATTCGCGGAGCCAAGCTCCAGAACGGCACCTACTACATGCAGACCAAGGTATGGAAAGCTTAACCCAGATGACAACCATGACCGAACAAGAGCGCAAAGAGAAAGCCATCCGCGAGTACAACGAACTGTACCCCAAGTTCAAAGCGGAGTTCGACCGAGGCTCGGAAGCCATTACCAAGTGGCTGGAGCATCAAGACGAGCCGGAAAAGGCTAAGCACTACAAGGCCATCCTCGATGAAACCGTGGCGAACTGCAACGCCATGGCCGAACGATTCACAGAGGTGTGCGGGGCGGCTTACTACTACGGCCATACCGTTGACAAAATGCTTTGGGCACACGCAGTAAAGAGCCTCTACTACCTCCGCACAAAAATCTAATCCACCTCTGCGACCTTGATTAACGCAAGTAAAGAAGAAATCCGCAAGGCTCTCGATACCAAGGGTGCCGAGTTCCGAGCCTCCCTCGACAAGACGATGGAAGTGATGGATAAGTACCAAGACGCTATTGAGAACGAGCGCAACAAGGCGAAGTTCAAGAAAGCTCAGGATGAATACATCCGGCATATCTCCAAGCTCGCCCCGCAGAACGAGCGGTTGAGTCTGGAGTTCAGAAAAATCGCAGGGCTCGCCTTATACCACGAATTGCCGGTGGACGAAAATACGCTGAGCCTTGCATTGAACTACGTGAATCGCCGACACAAGAAAACAGATAAAGCAAAAGCCGCTGTCCGATGAAGAGCAGCGACTTTGTTTTCAATTCAATGAAAAAGACAATTTACTTGCGGCGGCGACGTGCGGCCAAGCCAGCCAGAGCCAGCAGGGAAAGCGTAGCCGTGGTGGGCTCGGGAATGACCTGCCCAGAGAAAGTTGCTCCGGAAAGGCCAACAAATGTGCCAGATGACGCGTTTTTGGAAACAGTCAGAGTGAAACTCTTCGCATCACTGGCTGTCAGTACTACAGGGGCATCGAATTTCAGAGTGGGGTTCGCATCCCAGGAGCTTTGCGTAAAAACGTGTCCGGTAACAGAAGCTATTAACGTCGGGACATATTCTCCCTCAGAAAGTGTAAGTGCAAAGTTTATCTTATTTTCGAGAGAACTGTTACTTTGATTATCGCCACCAGCATTGAAAGCAAAAGCATCAAGTAAAATGCTATTGATGATAATATCGCTGTCGGAAGCATTGGTAACAGTAAAGGTCAGAGCCCAAGTAGCGCCGTTACCGATATTTGCATTAGGACGAATAGCCGTGCTATATGCGTTACCTACACTGTCATTACGGTTGGCTTGATCAGTACCTGAGTTGTTGAGCACCAAAGAGGTGAAATCGAGGGTAAGAATACCCGTGTCAAAACTTGCAGAGTAATTGTCCACCGTCTGAGACTTGGAGGAGTCCGAAGACGTAAAAGTAGCAGTCCAATCATCTGCAACCGCCACGCCAGCCAGAGCCATAAGGGCTATAATTGTTTTCTTCATGTTTGTAAGAATTGATTGTTAAGGTTAGTTCAGCTCGTGCAGGGGTACTCGTTCCCACGCGCGACGGGAGGCTGAGAGACCTGCCCCGAGTTGACAGGAGTAATCATACAGCATTTGAAATGCTGATGCAAGCCTAAAAGTTGGAATTTGCTGAAATTTATACACTTTTGGTAATGAGAGGCGACAGGCAAAGGTATGAAATACGGTATAGCGTTTATGATAATCCGTTGATTGTTTAATGAAATGCATAAGTACAGCATTTCAAATGCTGATAGCCCCACCTATTTTTGACACGCAGTCAATGGGTAT
>CAYYKC010000166.1:0-3131 GCA_964471605.1 uncultured Akkermansia sp.
GCAGCCCCTTTCGCGCGACAGCTTTCACCAAGCACCTGCGGGACTGAAGTCCCGCCCCGCGACGTGGCTTTGCTGTCCTGTCTTCTTTGTCCGATTGCTTGACATTTGTATGGCTGTTGTTGTACTTTGTGCATGTCCGGGCTGTTGGTCATCATAGGTGGTGTGTTGCTTTTTTATGGGATGGTGGCAGCGTATCTTTATACTATTTTTGTTCAGGTTCGCTATATTGTGGTGGCGTGGAGAAGTGAGATGCCGCTGTGGAAGAAGCTGCTGGCACCGGTAGTGCTGGCGGCGTGGTTACTGCCGCCGGTTGTGGCGGTGACCATAAAGACGTGGAGTGAGATAAACGGGCAGCCATTGTTGGTATGGCAATGGTGTGCATCAGCGGTAGGGGTTGGGGTGTTATGGGGTGTCTCTGTGTGGCTTTGTCGTTTGCTGCTCTGTTTGAGCTGGCGACGTAGTATCGGTGTGTCTCTGGCGATTTTTGTCGTCTATGTGGTGATGCTGTTGGGCGTGTGTCCGGGGAGTTGAAACCATGATGCTGCCGTGCAAGCCGGGAATACATGATGGATGATGCTCTGTGGTGGATGGCTCCGGGAGAGAATCTGTAAATCACAACTTGACCGTGGGGGCCGGAATCGCTACAATAGAGGTATGAAGATACGCTCTCTTTTTCTGATGGGGTTGCTTTCCTTTAGTGTAGCTGTTGCCGTGGAACAGAAGCCTGTGGCAACGCCGGAGGTTGATGTGATGACGATGGTGCAGGATGCCCGTTGTAAGCAGATTGTGGTGACTTGTCTCATCAATAATCAGCCGATGCGGATGATGCTGGATTCCGGTGCCACGCATACGGTGCTGCATACGGAGAGTGCGGCTCGGCTGGAGGGAGTGAGGCGTATTGATACGAGCAAACTGATGTTCCGAGGTAATTCGCAGCAGCGGCCGGAGATGCTGGTGGCTCCGCTGCTGGCGGGACCGGCCACGGCGCCGCAGCATTTGTTCATGGTGCTGGATTTGTCTGCCGTGCGCGGTGCGATGGCAGAGCCGATAGATGGGATTCTGGGGATGGATGTGCTGGGCTCTGTGCCATTCACTTTTGACCAGCGCAAGAATGAGTTTTTCTGGGGTGTTGAGTCGGGTGCAGAACTGGTGCCGCTGCGCGGTAAGCAGGATAGGTTCGGCCGCTGGATGGTGCAGGCTCTTTGCCAGGGCAAGCCGCTGGAGCTTCTGCTGGATACGGGCAGCAGCGTGACGCGTGTGCTCGAAGCGGATTGGTCTCCCGGCCTTGGGGAAATGATTGAAGCGCACGTGGGGGATGTGGACAAGTCTGCCCGAATCAGCATTCGGGAGGGGGCTGCTGCTGATTTGGATGTGGCAGAGGGGGTAGTGCTGCGCGGAGTGAAGCCGATTTTTGGCCAGCCGGGTGAGCCGCCGGTGCTGGGGATGGATGCGCTGCGCGGCGCAGTGCTGGTGCATCTGCCCACGGAGGAATCGCCCTATGGGGCTTTCTTCATGGCAAAGTGATTCTTTGGGCTCTGATTAAGGTTTCCCGGTAGCTTGTTTTTGTAAACAGAGACACACGCCATGGGGGCATGGCGTGTGTTGTCAATCGTTGGGTAGTTTTGCTGAGGACACAGGGGATGCGGAATCACGGTGAGTGTGATTCGGGTGTTCCCCTGTGGTACCAGCTATGGGCTCGGCAGGATGTGCTGCCGTGACTTTTGAGAATAGGGGGAAAGTGTACGTGCCGATAAGTATCAAATGGCGTTCGGCGGTCGTGAGTCAGTGTATTTAAGCCCTGTGGCAATTCGAGTGGGCTTACTGTGTGCCGTGCTGTGGGAAGAACCGCGATGATTCAAAGGAGGATGCGGTGACGAGGACTGCGAGGCGGGGTGTTGGGCAGAGGTTGTGGCCGGATGGGAAAGCGTAGCCAGAGGAGGAGAGAGAGGGGATGGTATCACGTTGTGTGTAACATTCTGAGCCATTGGCTGTTGCGTTGGCTGCTCCTGTGGAGGGAATGGTGTCTCTTCAGAACAACGTGGTGGGCTGGTATTGTGCATGTTTTGTTTGGATTCTTTGGAGCGTATTTCTTCATCCGGGACAAGTGATTCGGGGACGACCTGTTCCGAGGCTTCGTAATATGGAGCTTCGCAGGGGGCTACGCTGGTTGCAGGCTCACTGCGGTTTTCCAGCAGGTCGATGATGTGCTGCAGGTTGGTTTCGGAAACGAGTTTGTTTATCTCCGTAGCGGCGGGGGTGGTGACACCGACTGTTTGCTGAAGTGCGCTTGCCGTGCCGGATTGCAGCATGAAGAGGTACAGGGAGAACTTCAGCAGGCCGGTGCCGTCCAGCTGCAGGTATTGGCAGAGCTTTTTCAGGTTGTCCAGCATGCTGCCGGGATTGCCGGCCTCATACTGAGCAGAGGGTTGAATACGTAGGGTATCTATATCGGAGGAAAGGGAATCGGCCTGCTGCAATTTTCGGGGCTTTACGCGGTATTTGTACAGGATGTCTCGCGTCATTCCGGGATTTCGGCTGATTTCGTCCAGCACCATGTCCCGGAAGGCAAGTGCCTGGTCTCTGGCAAGCTCAGGGCTGCCGTACTGTTTGTCCGAAAAATAGCGGGCAAGCGTGGTTCCCTGGCGGCTGATGGCGACTCTCCAACCCTGAAAGTTGGTGAATTCATACGTGAATCGAGTGATGTGACGTAAATTCATGGTCGTGGTCTTCTATTGGTCTGTCGTTTGGCTTTGGCGTTCGTTTGTTCTGCTGAACTATCACGCCGCGCGAATTCTATTTCAAATCCATAATTAGTCAAGCGGAAATTGGGGGAGAATTCTAAATGTTGTAACTGCTTCCCAATACTTGGGAAATTCTTAGAATAAAAATTTTCAGAAGTGAAAAAATGCACTTTTTACCATGCAAATGTGCAAATTAAAAAAAATAAGGATAAGTTGTAAAAGCTCCAAAACGAAAGAGAAAGCGGTGTTGCCTATTAAATTGAAATTATATAGGTGTTGAAATATGTATTGAACTCAAACTTTGCGGTAGAGTGGATGCTTTTTCTGTTGGCAGAGGCTTTTTTATGCTGCTGAATTGTTAGATTGTCAATTATTTGAGGTCGCGCAGAA
>CAYYKC010000167.1:0-3093 GCA_964471605.1 uncultured Akkermansia sp.
AGCAAATCCTCCAGAGCAGAATCAGAGAATCCGGTCAGGTCGAGGTCTATTTTACCGTCCAATTCAGAGATAAGAGCTTTGAGCTCGTCCTCATCCGCCACAGCCAGTTCGGCAATGCGGTTATCGGCAATCATGTCTGCCCATTCGGAGGCCTCGCTCTCGTAATCCTGATAGTCAACGGGAACCTGAGAACATCCGAGGTGGCGGGCAGCGGCCAATCGACCATGGCCTTTCACTACGAAGCCGGAGCGCTTTGATACTACTACGGGATTACGCCACCCCTGAGAGCGGATGATTTTGGCGAGCAGCTCAATCTGTCTCTGGGGATGCGTGTTGGGATTGCGAGGATTGGGTACCAATCTCTCGATGTCCACCATTTCTGAGTGGGCACAATAAACAGGGGGATTTGTTTCTTTCTGCATGGTTATTGAGGTAATTGTAAAAGTTCGGGGCGGAATAAACGGGCGGTAGCATCGAAAGGCGGTTCCCAAGTAGCAAAGCGTTCGTCTTGCGGCTCGCCCTCTACATAGCCACTATCGAGCATTTTTACGGCATCCCGGAGCATCTGCACGCCTTGGGGGAACAAGCGTTTCCATAGGTCATGGTGGTTCCAAGAGCGGTCTACAAACTGAATCCGTTGCAGCAGGATGGAGCCGCCATCTACCTTGCTACTGAGGCGGTATACACTCCCTCCGCTGACGGCATCCCCACAGGATATCGTCCACCGCACCGCATCGCGCCCCCTGTGCCGGGGGAGCAATGAGGGGTGGTACCCAATCGCACCCAGCCGAGCCTTTTCAACGGCCTTGTCGGACACATACCAATGCGAGTGGGCAGAAATGATGAGGTCTGTTCCATCCGGAATGTGGTCAGAGGTCAAGCGCGTGGCATCACAGACCACCGGAACTTTATAGCGCAAGGCTATGGCATGCAGCTTGTCGTAGTATTGCCGGGGCGGAGCCGGAGCTACACCCACGATGTCATGACCATCCTCTCGCAAGGCGAGGAATACGGCCTTACCGAAGCTGCGTTGACCTGTAAGAAAGATTTTCATTTGGGGAGAGCTCCAATGTATTTGAATCCCTGGACTGCACGGAAATGACCGCCATACCCGGAGCCGTCCATGGCCTGAGGTGTACCTAATTCTACCCTTCCGGTGGCGATAGCTCGATTATGGGAGCGACGGAGTGATTTCAGGCTCCGCGCCTTGTTGTCACCATGCAGCTTGGCCGACACCTGAATCCAGAGCGGTGAGCGGCGCAAAGCACGTACCAGCTGCGGGTGGCTTGTATGAAAATAGGTAGGCAGGCGGCGACCGCAACGCCCGCGCCCCTCCAGATGGTATTGGCAGAGCCAATTGAGAAAGCGCATGCCCACTCCGGCTCCTTGCCATTCCGGCATCGTCACCAGACGCGTTGCTCTGTACCCCGGAGCGGTAAAGAACGGAGCTACGGACAGATGACAGGCCAGCTCTCCATCTACCAGACCAATAAAGTATTCAGCAGCCGGGGGCATAGGCAGATTCAGATAGTAATGCGGCTTAAAGTACTTCCAGTAACTGGCGTCCGCCTTGATAATTTCAAGTTCAATGGCTGGCCGTTGCCGAAGACACCCCCTCGCGAAATGCCCGGTCTTTGTATCCAGCACCCAGTCGGGTTGGAGCCAATCGAGCACATCATAATGAGGGGTAAGAAGAACGACTTTACCGGAGGGATTACTACGCCTCCAGCTCTTAGCAAAAGCCAGAGAACCGATGCGGGCAATCTGACGGTCGATAACGGAAGTGAACTCGTCAATGACGATGCGCTGAGGCTTCTCGCAGAGGATGCGGGCAAGTCCGGCGCGGAACTGCTCTCCGTTAGAAAGAACATGGAACGGTCGAAGCCAAGCCGGAACATCTCCCAGCCCTACGCTTGCCAATGCTCCGGTTACTTCGTTGAAATCACCCTGAGGGGCAATGCAATCAACAATCGGTTTATCCGGAGCCCAGCCCTGCGTGTAGTCATGAATAAGATTCTCCTCAAAAATGACCTTTCCGATAGAGGTCTTGCCGGAACCTGAAGGACCTACTACTACCCCGATGTTCCAATCACCGGTGAGGTCGGCCTCCACCTCCAAATCAAAGTTGCACCCGCTCTCCGCATTGAAGAGGCTCTTTACACGGGCTGCACGGTAGCTGTTGAAGTCAGAAACTCGGTTATGGACGGCAATCTTCATACGGCAACAACTTTGCAGGTATAGCCCATCTCGGTGAGCTTGGTGTAGGTCTGCTCCTGTTCCGCTTCATTGGAGCACATAATGATGACTCCGTACTGACTCTCGGCGGTAATCCCCTCAGTATCTCCGAGATTATCTTCCTGTTCAGCCGGGGCTGCGTTGTTCGCTTGCCCCTCTTCGAGCAAGCGGTCAATATCGGCAGCGGTAAACCCGGTGATATCAAGGTCGATGGCTCCCTGCAGCTCCTCCAGAATACCTTTGAGAGCATCTTCGTCCAGCTCTGCCAGCTCGGCAATGCGGTTGTCGGCCACCATGTCGGCATATTCGCATGCCTCGTTCTCGTAATCCTGATAGTCGACAGGAACCTGTTCCAGCCCCAGCATTCGGGCTGCTTCCAGTCGGCCATGGCCTTTTACCACGAACCCGGAACGCTTGGAAACAACAATGGGATTGCGCCAGCCCTGAGCCTTGATAATTTTGGCCAGCAGCTCAATCTGGTTCTGAGGGTGCTTATTCGGGTTACGCGGGTTGCCAACCAGCTTTTCGATGTCGACCATCTCCGTGTGTGAGCAAAAAACTTGTATATCCATACCCAAAAATCGGTGTCAAAATGCCCCGGTTCCTGCCGTTTTATCCAAAAAGGGCGCCGTTGGACGTAACAAGGGGTGGAACGGCACCAACGGGAGCAACGGCTCCACCCGGAGGGCCATCCTCCCTTTTTGAAGGCTGTTTTGGCGTTTTTTTTGCTGCCGGTTCCCGCTAATCTCCCCTCAACAACGATTCCCTTTAGGGATTCGTTGTTGGGAATTCGCGTACGCAACACAGACGCGAAATTCATGCGCGGGCATCCAACACCCCCCTTTAGGGGGCGTGTTG
>CAYYKC010000168.1:0-3068 GCA_964471605.1 uncultured Akkermansia sp.
GCAGGCGAAACGGCGTTTCCTCGTTGGGTTCGATTTTTTTTGAGGCAATGCGTAACATTCATGTACCGGGAGCAGAACGAGCTTTTAACTTGACCGCGGCTTTGTATATGATATAATGCGCGCCGTATGAGAAAAATCGACCTCCTCATGTTGACGGCTCTCACAGCAGCCCCTCTTATGGGAAATGATTTGCAGACGCTTGCAGATGCGCTGACTGTGCAGAACCCGGCTTCCGGTGCAAAGAAGCTTGAGATGCCGGTTGTTCCCGGTGCAGAAGTCCGCATTCTTGGTGCAGATTACGAGCACATTATTGATAAGGAAGGCAACATTCGTCCCGTTATTGAAGATACACCTGTTCACATCAGTTTCGAGGTGCAGAAAGGCGACGAAAAAGTGGTCAGCCGCGATTATCTGCTCACGGTTCCCAGTGAAACAAAGGCCGTAAACGGCGCCAATCCCAAGCCAACGCTTATCCCGGAGATTCTGAGCTGGCACGGTGACACCGGCGTCTACAAGCTGCCGGGCACCATCCGTGTGCGCTGCAACGCGCCCTTTGCGGCACAGTTCATGACCGAACTGGCAGAAGTTGCCCGCAAGGCAACCGGCCGCGATATCACCGTCACGGCAGCTGCGGCGGACGAAAAGGCCGATATCGTCTTCTCTGAAGAAAACTGCGGATTGGGCAGTGAAGGCTACGCCATGAATATCGCCGGGGGCGAAGTCATGCTGGCGGCAGAATCTGCAAAGGGGCTCTTCTGGGGCACCCGCACCCTGCTCCAGCTGGTCAGCAGCGGCAAGGGAACTCTGCCCTGCGGCAAAATTGAGGACGTTCCCCGCTTCGGGCTGCGTGGCTTCATGCTGGATATAGCCCGTGTTCCGGTGCCCATGCACTACCTGCGGGGACTGGTGAAAACCATGGCCTGGTACAAGATGAACGAGTTGCACCTCACGCTCAACAATAACTACATCTTCCACGAGGATTACGTTGACCTGGGGCAGGATCCGTTCCTCAAGAGCTATACTGCCTTCCGCTTGGAATCCGATGTCAAGGGGGCTGACGGTACACCGCTGACAGCGCAGGATCTCTCCTTCACCAAGGCGGAGTTCATGGAGTTCATCGAGTACGCAAAGCAGCACAATATCAACATTATCCCGGAGTTTGACACCCCCGGGCATGCGCTGTCGTTCACCCGCGTTCGCCCCGATCTCATCTACCAGGGCCCCATGGGTGCCAAGGCCAAGCGCCGCTGTGAAATGATGGATGCAGCCAACCCGGAAGCCCTGAAGTTCGTGGGTGATGTCTTTGACGAATACCTGACGGCAGAGGAAGGTAAGAAAGCAGTCTTTGCAGACTGCGGGGTCATTCACGTGGGTGCTGACGAATTCTTCGGCGCAGCGGAGGACTATCGCAAGTTTGCCGACGGCCTGCTGGCACATGTGCAGAAGCGAGGCTATACACCGCGCATCTGGGGCAGCCTGAATACCAAGAAGGGCACGCCCCCCGTTCGCGCCAAGGGTGTGCAGATGAACCTGTGGAGTGACGGCTGGGCCAAGGCATGGGACTCTGTTCAGCAAGGGTATGATGTCATCAACACGAATGACGGCGCTCTCTATATCGTGCCGGAGGCGAACTACTACCGCATGGATCTCAACCACCGCTGGGTCTACAACACGTGGAAGCCGAATGTCATCGGCCCGGAAACGCTGCCGGCCGGCCACCCCCAGCTGCTGGGCTGCACGTTCGCTGTCTGGCAGGATATGATGGATCGCCGTTACAACGGCTACAGTATCTATGATATCGCTGATATGGTGCGTAACTCCATCCAGGTGGTGGGCACAAAGGCATGGAGCAAACATGAACCCTCCGTCTCTTTCGATGAGATGAAGCAGACCGCCAAAAACATCGGCATGGCACCCGGAGAGGACATGAACATGACGAAGCTCAGCAAGTCGCTCGCTATTTCCGTGGACTCGCTGCCCATGCAGCTCAATCAGGGCACCATCCTGCCGAACTACCACATGACCATGGAGGTGGAACTGCCGGAAGCCCCCCGCCCCGGCGAGGAACAGGTTCTGCTGGAATCTCCGTATGGCAAGCTGATGGCCGCCATGAAGGACGGCACCATCGGTCTGCGCCGCTCGGATGCCCGTGACTTCAGCTTCGGCGTGAAACTGCCGGTCGGCAAGCGAGTGAAACTCGAACTGCTTGCCACTTGTACACCCTTGGAGAATGCACAGGTGTCCGAATCCAAGAATCTGCTGATTCTCGAAAATCGCGAGGTGACGCTGATGATTGACGGTCAGCCCTGCGGCAAATTCGAGCTCAGCGGCGACTACGAAACCATTGAGGACATCAACACCAATGTCATGCTGCCGCTGGATACGCTCGGCGGGTCGTTCAAGGGCAACGTCTACAGCCTGACCATCACTCCACTCCCGCAGAAGTAAATGAATCGCACGCCTCAGGATGAGTTTGATGCCGGAGCTGCCGCGTTCCGCGAGGGACGCGCAGCAGAAGGCGCAGAGCACCTCCGGAACGCCGCCTTTGCCGGTCATGCGGAGGCGCAGAACCAGCTGGCTCGCATCTATTTTGCCCGGCTCAAGTCCCGCACGGATCTGGCTGATCTGGAAAGCGCCGCACAGGGTGGCGACCACGTGGCGCTCTTTGTGATGGCCATGTGCTTTCTGGAGGGACGACTCATTGATAAGGATGAGGAGAAAGCCATTCTGGCGTTGCAATACGCGGCTCAGCGCGGCAACCTGATGGCTCAGGCCATGCTGCAACAGAGCACATCCTGAGATACCCCACTATCTCCTGACCCTCTCGGCAATGCTTCCCTCGCGTTTACGCTCTTCAGATAGACGAATAGGCTATCGGTTCGCGATGCTCTCCGATAATAATTTAATGTGCAAAGGACAAATAGTTAAGTCAAGTATCAGACAACAGTGATTTGATACATTATCGTCACTATCTGTTTGTTGCTTATTTTTTGTGCCGCTCATCAACGCGATTGCGGTGAATTGCAAGTTCAAATGCAACACTTTTTGAAAAAAATGCACTCTTAGTG
>CAYYKC010000169.1:0-3052 GCA_964471605.1 uncultured Akkermansia sp.
GCTGAGAGAAATATACAGCATTCACAATGCTGACCTTGTGGATAATTTGCCGGATTCAACATGTTAGAGGAGAACCGGGAGTGAATATTTGATATCTCGTCTTAAAAAAATGGATAAAAGAGCATTACTTACAGTAAATTTCTACTTTTTTGCTTGCTACAGCATTGTGAATGCTGGTGCCCAATCAGCTTTTGACATCGCGCATCCGGATATGGACATCTTTACCAATACTGACAGGTGCCCGACTCAATTGAAGGCTAAGGCAACAGGTCCCCCGCTGAGCGCGTTCAAGGAGAAGCGCGGTGCGGTAGGCCTTTGAGCATCATCGTGCAGGAAACTCAGACCGCTTCAGGCCTCCGCATGGGCATCAAGGTTATCCGGTTGACGACGGATGCGCCGGAGACCGCCAAGTACTGAATGAACAGTAAGCAAGCAGCCGCTGATACCTCCGGGTTCGTGATGTCAGGGATAGACGATACATTTCATGATGCAGAAAAAAGCCGCTTTTCCGGGGTGGAAAAGCGGCTGATGAGAAAAAGTCGGCTGTGATTTACTTCACCAGTGTGTGGCCGGTCATTTCGGCGGGCTGAGGAATGCCGAGCAGGTGCAGCAGGGTGGGGGAGATGTCGGCCAGAATGCCGTCCTCCATGGTGATGCTGTCCTGATCCGGGCCGCAGTAGATGAGGTCCACGAGGTTGGTGGTGTGGGCGGTGTTGGGAGAGCCGTCCGGGTTAATCATGTTCTCGCAGTTGCCGTGGTCGGCGCAGATGAGGCAGCAACCACCCAGCTCACGAATCTTCGTCACGCACTTCTCCAGCGCCTTGTCGACGGCCTCGCAGGCGGCGATACCGGCCTCCAGAAATCCGGTGTGGCCCACCATGTCGGGGTTGGCGAAGTTCATGATGGCGATATCGTAGTTGGCGATGGCATCCACGAACTTGTCGGCCACTTCGCCCACGCTCATCTGGGGTTTCTCGTCATAGGTGGCCACCTCGCGGGGGGAGGGAACGAGGATGCGGTCTTCGCCCTCAAACTGGGTTTCCACACCACCGTTGAAGAAGAAAGTGACGTGGGCGTATTTCTCCGTTTCGGCGATGCGGAGCTGCTTGAGCCCGGCGGCGGCGATAACCTCACCGAGGATGTTGGTGAGCTGCTCCTGCTCGAATACCACGGGAGTGGGGTAGCAGGCCTCGTATTCCGACATCGTGACGTAGTTCACCTTCGGCTGTGCCTCGCGGTCAAAACCGTCAAAATCATCGTAGATGAAAGCGCGGGAGAGCTCGCGGGCGCGATCGGCGCGGAAGTTGAAGAAGTACACCACATCGTTGTCGCGCACGCGCTGGGTATTGCCCTCGCAGAAGATACCGGGCTTCAGGAACTCATCCGTCGTGCCTTCGGCATAGCACTTCTCGGCATATTCAGCGGGCGTGCAGCTGCACTGCTCTCCGCGGCCCAGCACGATGGCATCCCAGCCGATTTTCACACGATCCCAGCGCTTGTCGCGATCCATGGCGTAGAAGCGACCCACCACGGTGGCGATTTTGGCACCATAGGGAGCGACAGCATCCTGAAGCTGCTGCAGGAAACCGGCACCGCTCTTCGGGTCGGTGTCGCGACCGTCGGTGATGGCATGGATGAAGATATCCTTCACCCCGGCCTCAGCGGCGATACGTACCAGACCGATGAGGTGGTCGATGTGGGAGTGCACGCCGCCATCAGATACCAACCCCATGAGGTGCAGACGAGTGCCGGCGGCCTTGGCGAAGGCCTCTGTGATGACGGGGTTCTTCGCAAGGGAGCCGTCATTGATGGCGTTGGTGATGCGGCAGAGGTCCTGGAAGACAACGCGGCCGGCACCGAGGTTCAGGTGACCCACTTCGGAGTTGCCCATCTGCCCATCCGGCAGGCCGACATCCTGACCGGAAGCCCCCAGCATGGTGTGCGGGCATGTGGCCATCAGCTTGTCGGTGAAAGGCGTGTTGGCCAGCACGGTGGCATCGCCGGTTTGTCTGGCAGCCTCGGGACCCCGGGGATTGCGGCCCCAGCCGTCACGGATAATGAGTACTACGGGTTTGTTTGCCATATTATTGTATTGTTGTTGTTAAAATGAGAAAATGATTCATCAGCGCATGTCCAGTACGGGCACGAGCAGGGGTTCATCCGGCCCGGTGTACTTGGAGAGCGGGCGGAAGAGGGTGTTGTCCTCCAGCTGCTCCAGAATCTGTGCCACCCACCCGGCGGTGCGGGCTATGGCAAAGAGTGTGGTGAACATGCGGGTAGGAATGCCCAGACTGTAATACACCGTGGCAGAGTAGAAGTCCACGTTGGCGTTGAGGTTCTTGCGCGCGCGCATCATCTTGGCAATCATGTCGCTCATGCGTATCCACTTCGGCTCACCGATGGTCTGGGTGAGGCGGATGGCGATGCGGCGCAGCTGCGGGGCGCGGGGGTCAAGCGTGCGGTACACGCGGTGTCCCATGCCGAAAATCTTTTCTCGGTTGGCGAGTTTTTCGTTGATGTAGGCTTCCACGTTGTCCTCGCTGCCGATTTCCTTGAGCATTTCGATGACGGCCTCATTCGCGCCGCCGTGCAGCGGCCCCTTGAGGGTGCCGATGGCGGCGGTGATGGCGGAATACATGTCCGACAGGGTGGAGGCCGTCACTCGCGCTGAGAAGGTGGAGGCGTTCATCCCGTGGTCGGCATGCAGGATATAAGCCACATCCAGAATGTGGGCCTCCTGCGGGTCAGGCTCCGTGCCCTTGAGCAGCCAGAGGAAGTGGGAGGCCTCGTCCAGATCCGTGCGGATGGGCGGCAGATCCAGCCCCTGGCAGATGCGGTAGTAATATGCCGCCATGACGGGAATCTTGGCGATGAGCGACAGGCCGATTTCCTTCATCTGGGAGGGGTCTTTGGTGCGGTCGTCATACATGCCCAGCATGGAGACGGCCGTGCGCAGGGCGCTCATGGGGCGCGCCGTCTTGGTGGCGGATTTGAAGAAGTCAAGGATGGGCTGGGGCAGCTCGCGGTCAAAACGCAGGCGTTGTTTGAGCCC
>CAYYKC010000170.1:0-2906 GCA_964471605.1 uncultured Akkermansia sp.
AAAGCACAAGACCTCACGTTTCTACTACCAGCAGATTTGAAACAGACCCAAAATTAATCATTTTTTTAAGAAAAAGCTTGACTTTCTGCTGAGAAATGTATATATTTCTCCCGCACCCACAAGGGTGAGGTTAAAATCGCGGGATGGAGCAGCCAGGTAGCTCGTCAGGCTCATAACCTGAAGGCCGCAGGTTCAAATCCTGCTCCCGCAATCGAGAGAAACCCGATTCTGATGAATCGGGTTTCTTTTTTGCTTTACCTTGCACAGGAATTTGGCATAATGGAGACATGGTGTACGAAGACGAGTTAGCGATTGGCGTGGATATGGGCGGCACTTCCGTGAAGATTGCCGTGGTGAAGGGGATTGATATCATTGAGCGGGCCGAGCCGGTGCCGACGATGGATTTTGGTACGCCCGAAGCGGTTTTCGGGGAGGTGGGCAAGCGGATTAAGGCCTTGCAGGTGAAATACCCCGACCTCCGGGCCGTGGGGATGGGGCTTCCCGGCTTTGTGGATCATGATGCCGGTATCGCGGACAGTCTGGCAAATGTACCCGGCTGGTACGATGTGCCGGCCCGCCGTCTGCTGGAGGAACTTTCCGGCCTGCCGGCGGCGGTGGATAATGATGCCAACTGTATGGCATACGCTGAATGGCAGCTGGGCGCGGGGCGCGGGATGAAGAATCTGGTCTGTCTGACGCTCGGCACGGGCGTGGGCTCCGGTATCATTGTGAACGGGCAGATGCTGCATGGCCACATGAGCGCCGCCGGTGAGCTGGGGCAGATGAGTATCGATTATCGCGGTCGCTCCGGTTATTACAAGAATTACGGGGCGCTGGAGGACTATATCGGCCACCGCAATCTGACGGCAGATGCCATGGCCGCCTATGCGGCTGCCGGGATGACCCGCACGGAGGAGGATTGCTCCCCGCTCGGCCTGGAAAAGGCGGCAGAGGCCGGTTGCCCGGTGGCGTTGGCCTGTTGGGATGATTTGGCACGCAAGCTGGCTTGCTGTCTGGTGAGCTGTCATTACATTCTGAACCCGGAGGCCTTTATCATTGGCGGAGGTGTGGCGAAGGCCGGTGACTGGCTCTTCAAACCGCTGCGGGAGTATGTGAAGAACCAGGTGTACGCCAAGCACTTTGCACAGCTGAAGATTCTACCCGCCATGCTCAGCAATGAGGCCGGCATGGTCGGAGCTGCCGCCATGGCGCTGCGGGAGGCCGGACGCTAATGCCACGCGGTACCTCTCTTTCTCATGCAGGATGCCTCTCACGGTGAGCTGCGGCTGTGCAAGCGGCTGGCTCTGGATGATGCGGAATCTGTCGCCCTGCTGGCGGCGATGCGAGCGGGCGATTCTTCCCGCGCTGCGGTGGTGCTCACCCCGAAAGCGCCGCCGGAGTATGTACCGCCATTTCCCTGCGTGGACATGAGCGCGGCACCGTGGCTGCCGCCGCGCGTGTTTGTGCCGCAGGCGGGGGAGGGGATTCCCCGGCCGACCGCGCACCCGGACTACCGGGTCGGCCTGTATTACATGCTGGATTTATCCTCCTGCTGGGAATCAGCGGCACTGGAGTCGGTGTCGCCGCCTGCCCGCAGTCTCGACCTCTGTGCTGCCCCCGGCGGGAAATCCATGCTGATGGCGGCGCGCTATCTGCCGGAGGACCACACGGCCAACGAGGTGAATGCTGCCCGCCGAGGGATTCTGCGGCAGAATATGGAGCAATGCGGTGTGCCGAATGTGACGGTGACGGGGCTGCGCCCTGACCAGTGGGCCGCTTCCGGGCAACAGTTTGATTTGTTGCTGGTGGATGCACCGTGCAGCGGGCAATCGCTGCTCTGCAAGGGAATTCGCAATCCCGGCTGCCTGAGCCAGACAATGGTGAACGGCAACGCCAAGCGCCAGAAGGGTATCCTGTTGGCGGCGGTGCAGTGCGCTGCTCCCGGGGCGCATCTGCTCTATTCCACCTGCACCTACGATCCGGATGAAAACGAGAAAGTGATGGCCTACATCCTCAAACGCGTGCCCGGCTGGGCAGCGGTAGAGGTGCCGGCGCTGGCACCGTTCCGCTCCCGTCTGGTTGATTTCCCGGCGTATCGTCTCTACCCGCACCACGGTTTCGGGGCAGGTGGCTTCTGCTGCCTACTGCGAAAGAATGATTGAACGGATACCGATTCAACTGCCTCTTAATCTGCATGATAAGACGCTTTTCGCTGTTGTTTGCCGTGTCGGCTCTGTTTCCGTTGTCAGCTTTTGCTTCTCCCTTGCCCCCCAAGGCAGAGTTGTTGGCTTCCAATACGGTGACGGCACAGTATCTGGGGGCTCGCCGGCTTCCTTGCATGGGGCGCACGGCGCTCTGCCCGGATCGCTGCGGGCATGCGGCCACGGTGGCGGTGTTCCGCGTGTTGCACAATGAGGCGTATGACAAGCCCGGTAAGTACGGCGACGATAAGGCTGAGCCCGGCTCAGAACTGCTCATTGATGCCACAGCCGATGTGCCGGGGCAGGATGCTGCGGTGCAGGAAGCTCTCGCTACCCTCTCGCCCGGTGATACGGTGCGGCTGACGCAAAAGCACTACTATGCCGACATGGGGGGTGTACTCATGCCTATTCGACCCGTCACGGAACTGAAAGTGACAGAAAAGACGGATAAACCCTTTCCGCCCCTGCCGGAGAATCCTTATCCCGTGATGCCCATAAGACGGTAACAACGAGTTTCCCCTACTCGCGTTTCAAGTTTCCGAGTGCTTTTTTCGGTGTTTTTTTTCTTTTTTTGAATTTATTTGCTGTACAACCCGGGCTTTCTTGTGCTAGTTTAAACGGGAATTGTTCTGAACGGTTATTAGAAACATTCTATATACGTATGAAAAGGACGCTATTTCTTACCATAGCTCTGGCATCGTGCTT
>CAYYKC010000171.1:0-2778 GCA_964471605.1 uncultured Akkermansia sp.
CACACCTGGGCGGAAGCCACCTGCGAAGCCCCGAAAACCTGCACTGCCTGCGGCGCTACTGAGGGTGAGGCCCTGGGCCACACCTGGGCAGATGCTACCTGCGAAGCTCCCAAGACCTGCACTGCCTGCGGTGAGACCGAGGGCGAAGCCCTGGGCCACAGCTTTGGCGAGTGGGATTTCGGCACGGAAGACATGACCCGAACCTGCACAGTCTGCAGCGGTACGGAAACCACTGAAATCGACCGGGAGATATGGCTCCGTCACATTCTGGAGGGCTCCTGGGATCTGTTAATGGAGGTCAAGGATGGTTCTGTAACCTTTCAACAGGCAATTGACGGATTCCGGCCCATGGCACTGAGCTTCCATGGGGATAATCAGGGTTATTGGCATATGGGGACCGAAGCCCTGACCGTTACCTGGGAGGCGGTGGATTTCAATGCCAACCCGGGGTTACTTTGTGCTTCCCTGAGGACAGCTGATCAGTCGGACTCTACGATCATCTATGTCGATCCAAGCCTGGAAACAGTTTACTTTTTTACCAGCGAAACAGAGTTCCTGGTGTTTTTCCGAAACCAGTCGCTAACCCAGGCACTGACAGGCGCCTGGGCCGACACCGATTCGGATTTCGATACCCTGAAGCTTTCCGCGGATCACACATTCACCGGCAGCTTTGAACGCTACAACCGCGATGCCAAAGCTTATATTCGGGAAGATATCAGCGGAATCTGGTATGTGTCCCCGGAATACGACTATGGGGGACTGACATTCTGTGATCTTTGTCTTAGCGTCAATAAGGACGGTACCGACGAAGAGTATATGGCAGCAGTGTATTTGGGCGTTACTCAGTCTTATTCTTCCGATTCCCTGCAGCATGGGCAGCTGGAGATGACCCTGAAGATGGACTCCCTCTCATATTCTTTAGAAGGAATGGATGACGAGGCGTACGCTGAGCTGGAGTATGCAACGCAGTATCTGCCCTGCGGTCCCTGGACCTCCACGGAAATTTACAAAGGCAGCGACCACAGCGAAACGGATGCCTACAGCATCACCTTTGCTGAGGACGGCACTTTTACCGCTGTTCTGGACACAGAGAGAACAGGAACCTGGGACTTTGAACAGGTGTATATGTATGAAAACGGGACCGTGGACCGATATGTTTACCGCCTCATCTTCGATGGCATCGAAGACTACTTTCTCTTCACCACCTACGTGGACGGGGTCACATCTTTAAGCTTCTATGGCCATGACTGTTCTATTTACTTCCAGCAGATGACGGAGGAAAAAATCGCGGAGCGGGAAGCCATCCGGAAAGAAAACGCAGAAAGGCTGGTCGGTCCCTGGGGTTCCACCGAGATTTACCTTTTCAGCGACGGCAGCACCACCGCAACGGATGCCTATAGCATCAACTTTGCTGAGGATGGTACCTTTACCGCGGTTCTGGACACAGAGAGAACAGGAACCTGGGCCTTTGACCAGGCGATGAAGGATGAAGAGGGGACTGTGTACGGCTATCGATACAGCCTCACCTTCGAAGGCGTCGAAAGCACCAGTGGCTTCATTTTCTTCGAAATCAACAAGGACGGGGACGCGTTTTTTTGTTCCTATAACCATAACTGTTATATTTACTTCCAGCAGATGACAGAGGAAAAAATCGCGGAGCGGGAGGCAGCCCGGGCAGAGACCGCAGAAAGGGTCGCCGGAACATGGACATCTTTTTGCCGAGCCCATGAGGACGGTCAGGATAATTGGCGGGGATATTCCATTACCTTCGCTGAGGACGGCGCGTTTATTGCCGTGCTGGATCAGGAATACACAGGCACCTGGGAATATGGTTTCGAGTATGGCTCAGACGACATCGCTATGCACGATTATAAGCTGAGATTCGACGATATATCCGTTGTGCATTCTGTTAGTCTGTGGATTTACGATTCCAGTTATCCTGGTCATTCCGGAGATAGAAAACTTGGAATCAGTTATCAGGATCAGGACGGAAAATCTTACACGATTTGGTTCGAACAGTCCGGCTAATAAATGAACATACAACCGGCAGCCTCCCCGCACTTGGCAACGAAGATGGTTATGAGATGAATGATTCTTTGCTTGAATATACGATTGATACTGATGCTGGGATCACGATGTACACGTTCTTCATTGTGGCAGGATCCAATACTTATGAGTGCAACCTGCTTGTCCCCCAAGAGGGTGCAGAGGCTGTTCCTACTCTGATCCTTGTAACGTCTGATTACTTTTGGTATTTGATTCAGGAATAATTGCCTGGATTGTCATTTGCGCATTGCCTTTCCGATGAAGTACACCAATTCGGAGTTCATTGCGCTTATCGCGGATAAGCTCCAATTGCAGTTAAAATCCTCTGAGGTAGCCAACTTTTAATATCTTTTGTAGGGGACGGGTTCCCCGTCCCGGGGGGAGGCAGAAACGCCTCCCCCCTGTTTGTCATCCCGAGCGGAGTGAAGCGAAGCCGAGGGATCTGCGCACTTACCGCCTGCGATTCAGTGATTCGGCGCGAAGATCCTTCGACTCCCCTTCGCTTCGCTCTGGGTCGCTCAGGATGACAAGACGGAGGAAACCCGAAGGCCGCAAGGCATGGCGCTGACCACGGATGGGGCTTGATTGGGAAACTGAGGTCATTTCACGCTTCAAAATATGTTTTTTCATCGGAGGCTGCGGGCTGCAGCCTCCGCTTTTTTGCCTATTTTGGGAGTTTTTTCGAAGTTTTTGGAAACAAAAACTTGCTTCTCTTGTCTATGTGCAGTATAA
>CAYYKC010000172.1:0-2771 GCA_964471605.1 uncultured Akkermansia sp.
TCAGCATTCTTTATGCTGTATAGTGGCGAGTGAAAACGACATAACAGCTATGTATCACTCTCCTCAAAACATTCTGACCAGACTTATTGTCTGCGTATTCTTGTTCTTAGCAACCTTATTGCATGCGGAAACCATAACAGGAAAATGCGTAGGCGTAACCGATGGCGATACGGCTACCATTCTGGTAGACGGCAATAGGCAAGAAAAAATACGTTTTTGGGGAATCGATGCCCCGGAAAGCAAGCAGGATTTTGGGCAAGTAGCAAAGAAAAAGCTATCTGACCTCATTTTCGGAAAAGAGGTCAGCGTGTACATTACAAGCCAAGACCGTTATGGACGTAATATCGGAAAGGTTTATGTAGGAAACGTATACGCAAACTTGGAGATGATAAAGAGCGGGCTTGCATGGCACTATACCCAATATGCCCCAAACGATACGATTCTTGCAAATGCTGAGCAAGAAGCCAGATCCAAGAAAGTAGGGTTATGGAGTCATGCTACTCCCACACCTCCGTGGCAATGGCGCAGAGGAGATAGAAATGATCAAGGTAACGCATCCGAAAAACAAGCCGCCTCGGCTTCCGGGAAATACTGGATATCTGGCACAGGAAAAGTACACAACTCTTCCTGTCGCTTCTATGGAAGTTCTGATAGTGGACGCTATTCAGATTCCCCCCAAGGAGTGAACTGCAAAGTTTGCGGTGGGGCTGGAAACAAAACAAAGACAGATTCTCCGACCGAGGAAAACGAGGAGGGAACGAAATACTGGGTCACCAGTACAGGAAAGACGCACGCTCCGCATTGTCGCTATTATGGAAAAACAAAGCGAGGTCATTATACCACCAAACCTACGGGGGATAACTGCAAAAAATGCGGAGGCGCGGGATTCTAACGTCATTCTTTATTAACCATCAGCAAATACGATAATATGTTCTGTTCTAATTGTGGCAAAGAACTTCCCAATGAAGCTCGTTTCTGCGTCAACTGCGGCAGCAAAGTAGAGCAACTCTCTGCATTGGGAGAGTATTCGCAAGCAGGGACTCAGATTCCAGATATTCAGGAAAGCAAGCCCTGTATGAGAAACGAGCCGCTCCCGCAAATTCCGGAATCCGTCCCCTCATCAAATGATATGGCTGGAGACAAATCTTTCATGGTTGCAGCCATTCTCAGCATCATTCCGACACCTTGTGGATTGCATCGCTTTTACACCGGGAAAATATGGACTGGCCTGATTATGTTTTTCACATGTGGGTTGTATTTTATCTGGAGTGCCATTGATGTTTTGCGAATCCTCACTAATTCATTCACTGACAAGCAGGGTAAAAAGCTGAAAGGCTACACCAAAGGAAAAGCTGCGCTGCTTTTCTTCGTTTGGTTGGCATTTTACGGCTTATTTATTTCAGCGATTGTGAACTCCTCGTCAGAAGCAGAGCCAAAACCGGCAGCTCCAGAAGTTTCTTCAACAACCTCTCCAGAACCTACTAAAGAAAAGGATGAAACAGCTGCCAATCAACCAGTCAACGCCACTTCAACACCAACAGAAAAAGTTGCAGAGAACACACCTAAACCGCTGCCCAAAATCACGACGGTGGAAAAGCCCTATGAAGCTCCCATATTAGATGGGGCCATCTTTACCTACCCTGAAACGGCACAAGGCTTGAAAGATGCGGGGTTCTCCAAAACGCTGAATAAGCTCGGGTTAGAAAACATCAAAAAGGCTAATAGTCTCATGCCTATTGCTGCGCAAAAAGCAGCCCAAAACAAGAAATGTGATGCAGTAATGACCGTGGACCTTTCTTTGGAGCGCAGCACCAAATCTGAATTGGTATTCTTCGTGTGGGCTCAGAATCTCACAAAGTTCTATTTTACTGAAACAGAGTTGATGGAAAAAGGCCCAGCACTTAGCGAGCAGGAAAAATTGGCTCCCCTACTTACACGCCACGAAGTCATGGCAGAAGAGGTGATAAAGAGCCAGCTCAACTTCCCCTCAACTTATGATAGGCACGAACTGGGAGTGTTTACCTCACGCACAACTCCCAGCTGCAATGAAATTACAATCGAGTTTTCTGCAAAAAACGCCTATGGGCTTGAACTCACCTACATTGCAACCGTTCAATTCGATAAGGAAAGCAAGGTTGTAGGATTCCACATGCAGGAAAAGCGATAGGACACGAGAGACACACCTCAAAAATGAATGCCTCCGTCGGCGATTTCCCGATGGAGGCTATTTTCGTTTTTCTCCTGTAGTTAGGTGTCTGCTTCCCTTGTGAAGTTGAAGCACAGCCCGGTGATTTCGCCGTAGCGTTGGACGAGGAACTTACTCACGCCCCAGGGGATGCGGTCTTCGTCTATCTTGACTTCTATCGTCTTGTACTCACCTGTGCTTTCGATGGTGAAGCTTGCTTCGATGTATACGTTCATTGTTGTTATGGTGTGGGGTTAGTAGTTAAGAGTTGCGTGGCCACAGTAGATGAGCCAACCCTTATCGGCGGCGCTTGTCGATGGTAATGGTTGCCCGGTTCCAAGTATTTGGATGAGTACGCGGTCATCGCCAAAGTCATGCACTACCACATACTTCTCTTTCCCGGTTTCCCGAGGGTCAAGCCATTCCGGCTTGATTCGGACTATGTCTCCTCTTTCGATTGATGTACTGCTCATGGTTTTGTAAAAGGTAAATGTCCGCCTCCCTTAGCGGGAGGCGGGTTCCCAGCCCTCAATTTTGATGTTGGTCACGATGCCGTAATTTTCATACAGGCTGATGATTTCGCGGT
>CAYYKC010000173.1:0-2759 GCA_964471605.1 uncultured Akkermansia sp.
CGCAGGCGAAACGGCGTTTCCTCGTTGGGTTCGATTTTTTTTGAGGCAATGCGTATAGAAGAATATATGACAAATGAGTGAAAAAAGACTTGCCAAGTGAGGAAAGAAACGCTATCCTTTCGCAGCGCGAGTTTACCAAACCCGGCCGTTGGTCCTCCTTTTCCCCGGAAGCAAAGCTCGCACGGAGGGAAACCCGGTCACCTCAAATACTATGTCCGAAGATATTAAAGACGAGCAGGGGGTCATTCAGCTGGCCCATTTCGAAATCCCGAACACTCTCAAGGTCATCGATGACCCCGAGGATGCCAATCACGTGACTTTCATTGCCGAGCCCATTGAGACCGGCTTCGGTCACACGCTGGGTAACTCTCTGCGCCGCGTTCTTCTTGGCTCCCTGGAGGGTGCTGCCATCACCAGCGTCCGCATTGCCGGCGCTCAGCACGAGTTCACCTCCCTCCCCGGTGTGGTGGAGGATGTGACCGAAATCATCCTCAACCTCAAGAAGGTCAAGTTTGCTCACCACGGCAAGGATTCCCGCACGCTTTCCCTGCGTGTCACCAAGCAGGGCGTTGTCACCGCCGGTGACATTCAGGATGACCACATCTACAGCGTTGTCAACAAGGATCAGGTTATCTGCCACCTTGACCAGAGCACCATCTTTGACTGCGATTTCGAGGTCAACGTGGGTCGCGGCTTCCATACCGCTGATGATAACAACGACAAGGATCGCCCCATCGGCGTGATTCCGATTGACTCCATCTTCTCCCCGGTCACCCGTGTGAAGTATGCCGTGGACAACGCCCGTGTGGGTCAGATGACCGAATTCGACAAGCTCGTGCTCGACGTCTGGACGGACGGTCGCGTGAGCCCCCGTGATGCCATGCTTCAGGCTGCCAGCATCTTGCGTCATCACCTCGACGTGTTCGTGCAGAGCGATGACCGCCGCGTAGAGTTCGACAAGGCTGCCGGCGGCGAGCAGGATGCCAACACCGCTCAGCTCCGCAAGCTCCTCAACATGAGCGTGAACGAAATCGAGCTCTCCGTGCGTGCCGCCAACTGCCTCAACAACGCCAACATCACCACCGTTGGTCAGCTGGCCATGAAGACCGAGAGCGAAATGCTCAAGTACCGCAACTTCGGTAAGAAGTCCCTCAACGAAATTAAGGACAAGCTCGTGCAGCACGGCCTTTCCCTGGGCATGCAGTTCGATGCCAAGCTCCTGGCTGCTCCGACGCCTGCTTCCCGCATGCGCGCCGCTGATGAGGAGACCCGCGCTACCGACCTTCAGGCGCTCATCTCTCACAACATCAGCGTCTTCGGCGATGATGAGGATGATGAGTAAAGATTCCGATAAACTAATACACACCTATTAACCCCATAACCTAATTACATATCATGAGACACGGAGTTAAAAAGCCCAAGCTTCAGCGCAAGGCTTCCCATCGTAAGGCCCTTCTTGCCAACCAGGCTTGCAGCCTGATTTCTCACGGCCGCATCACCACCACTCTTGCCAAGGCCAAGGCTCTTCGCCCCTATGTGGAGAAGCTCATCACCCTCGGTAAGAATGGTTCTCTGCACGCCCGCCGTCAGGCTCTCGCTACGCTGCCCCAGCCCAAGGTGGTGGCCAAGCTCTTCAGCGTGGTGGCCGAGGCTGCCAAGGATCGCCAGGGCGGCTACACCCGCATCGTCAAGCTCGGCCAGCGCATGACCGACAGCGCCCCCATGGCCATGATTGAAATCATCGACCTGCCTCAGCTGTCCGCTCCCGTGGCTCCCGCCACCACGACGGCTACCGGCTCCACCTCCACCGAGGAGGCCTAAGCCCGGTCGTTGAGCACTCAACATCTTATAACTGCTTTTCTCGTTCGCGGGAAAAGCAGTTTTTTTCGTTTGCACGCGCACCCCATCCGTGTTAGAATAATGCAACATGAGAATACCGCCCTACTGGATATGTGAGCGCCGCCTTGTCCATGGCAAATACGTCCGGAAATATTACATCTCCGACATATCATTGGAAGACGCGCGCCTGAGCCGCACTCCTGACGCTCGCCTCGTGGAGAGTGAGGAAAGTTATCATACACCCATCTACGAGCCCGTCCTGGCCGTTTCAGACGCTGGCAACGTCGTCACCCGCAACCATTACGGCTGCCGTGTGCTCAACACCACCACCGTCTGCTTTGCCGATGTGGATACCGTGCCCAACACCGCCGCCAACCTCATCCGCACGCTCTTTGGCAGAGGCCTTTCACCGGAAGAGCGACTCATGGCAACCATTCGCAGCATGACCGCGCAGGACCCCACCCTCGGCGTGCGCGTCTACCGCACCGTCCACGGCTGGCGGCTTGTATTGGCAGGGCAGGGTATCAGCCTGCAGTCACCCCGCATGCAGCAACTCTTCCGGATCCTGAACGTAGATGCCCGTTATGCCCGTCTTTGCCGCCTCCAGCGTTGCTGGCGCGCCCGCATCTCCCCCAAACCCTTCTACCGCGGCCTGAAACGCTTCCCCCTCCCTCTCCACTCCGATTGGGAATCCGACCCCGCCGCGGCATCCTGGATACAAAACTACGAAACCGCTACATCCGGACTCGCCGTCTGCCGCCTCATTGCAGAAATCGGCACCCCCATCAATGATCCCATTGTCAACTGGCACGATGAAGCCACCGCCGCCCTGATTACCAACCTGAAATTAGGCTGAAAACTCAATTTTTTGGGTCTGTTTCAGATTTGCTGGTGCTCAAGAGACCTCCAGATGACAGAAA
>CAYYKC010000174.1:0-2746 GCA_964471605.1 uncultured Akkermansia sp.
CTTGAGGTAGGGGTTGCCGTGCATCATGTCGCGGAAGATGATGGTCATCAGGATGGACTCACGGAGTGTGCGTTCCTTCTCCTCGGGGGAGAGCACCAGGTCGGGACGGTTGCGATCCGGACCAATCTTCACATACTTGGCAGCCCATTCCATGGCGAGATCGAACTCAGCCTTGTCGTAGATACCCAGCTCCATACGGCGGCGCACCTCGGTCATATCAACCGGCTGGATGCGCATGCCCAGGTAGCTTTCCCAGAAGGAATGGTCAATGATGGAACCGGCGATACCCATAGAGCAACCACCGATGGACAGGTAGCCCTTGCCACGCAGGGTAGCCACGGTCAGGCCGGCGCGGGCAAAGCGCAGAATCTTCTCTGCCACGTCCTCGGGGATGGAGGTATCATCAGCATCCTGCACATCATGACCGTAGATGGAGAATGCAGGTACGCCCTTCTGAGCATAACCGGCCAGAGCAGCGGCCAGGTACACGGCGCCGGGGCGCTCCGTGCCATTGAAACCCCAGATAGCCTTGGGCGTGGTGGCATCCGTCTCAAAAGTCTCGGTGATGTAGCACCAGCAGGGAGTCACGATGAGCGAACAGCCCACGTTGTTCTCAGCAAACTTCTGGTTGCAGGCAGCAGCCTCCGCAGGGCCGCCGATAGTGGTATCAGCGATGACGCACTTAACGGGCTGGCCATTGGCGTGGGTCACGTTCGCCTCAATGAGAGCGGCGGCGGCCTTGGCCATGTTCATGGTCTGGTCTTCCAGGGATTCACGAACGCCGAGACGGCGACCGTCAATCGTCGGACGAATACCGATGGTGGGCAATGTATCGTATTTCATAATAATATGTGGTTAAATGGTTGTTATTTATCAGAAGAGATGAGAGGCTTGCGGAAGATGAGGCTGTACACCAACACCACCGCAAAACAGATGGCAGGCACAATGAAGGAAGCACGCACAGCTGCGGAAGAGGTGCCCAGATTCGTGTCCCACGTATTGTCAAAGGCTGAGGTCAGGAAGAGCCAGCAGCCCTCCGCATCGCCGATGATTCCGGCCATCCACGGCGTGATGAGAGCTCCACCCAGAATAGCCATGATGAGGCCGGCAGCCCCGAGTTTCACATCACGCTGGTTGAGCCCGCCCAGCGCAATACCGTAGATGGTGGGGAACATGAGGCTCATGCAGCCGGACATGGCAATCAGGCTCAGCACGTTGGCAGAAAAGCCCAGACCGCCCACCGTGAACAGGATGTCGGACGGCAGGTAAATGACACCGATGCAGGCGGCAATGGCAGCCAGTGCGAACAGACTCATCATGCTCGCCGGGTTGAACTTCTTCATGTAGTATGTTGCCACCCAGCGGCAGGCAATGAAGAGGACAATGGAAATGAGGTAGTAAGTTGCAGCCGTAGCGGGGGTGACCCCCAGTTCCTTGCAGCAGTACACGTTCAGGTAGGTCCAGGCGGCAATCTGCACACCCACATAGAAGAACTGAGCAATCACACCGCACCAGTAGCGGGGCTGGCGCAGCAAAGAGAACAGCATGGAGCGGTAATCACCCACCAGGAACAGGTACACAATCGGCCCCAACGTACCGTAGAGAATCCAATGGACCTTATCCATATCCGGGAAAAGGAAGTACAGCACCGTGAGCGGCACCACGGCGAACAGAGCGGCAACCAGCACGCGCACGCCACCCTTGCGGCTACCCTCCGCAGGAGCTGCAGTCGAATCCTGTTCCTCTTTCGTACGCAGGAAGAACATCCAGATGAGGAAAGCAATGGCACACAGCCCCACATACGGAGCGCAGACCCAGAAGAGCTCCTTGTGCACAATCTCGCTCAGCTGCTCAGCGGGCATGGCGGCTCGCTCGTCAGCCGTGGAGGGATTCAAATTACTGAGAATAAGCTGCTGAGCCAGCAGAATACCGCAGATGGAACCCACAGGATTGAACGCCTGTGCAAAGTTGAGACGACGCACCGCCGTCTTCTCCGGCCCCAAGGAAATCACATAGGGGTTGCAGGTCGTTTCCAGCACGGAGCATCCGGCAGCCACTACGAAAATGGCGACAAAATAAATCTCAAAGCTCTGGTGAATGCAGGCAGGGATATAAGCCAACGCACCGGCAATATAGACACCCAACCCGATGAGCACGCCTTTCTTGTAGGAGAATTCCTCAATGAGGATGGAGGCAAAAATAGCCAGAACGGCATACGCTCCATAGAACGCCACCTGCACAAGGGCTGCCTGTTCCTGAGGAATCGTAAAGATATTCTTGAACGCCGGCACGAGGTTATCCGTCATGTTGTTGAGCAGGCCCCAGAGGGCAAAACAGCTCACCAGCATAAAGAAGACAGGACGGAACTTGCGCGGCACAACGGGAGTCAAATCACGTTTCTCGCTCGTACTCATAACTACGGTAGTTTACCAACTTCAAACCTCATGTCAATGCGGAAAAACGAAAAAACACGAGCATCTCCGCCTTTTTTTGCCATTTTTCAAAAAAAGTCTTGCTTTCACGCAGCATCACCTATATAATCCGCCCGCACCCGCCACAAGGCGGGAGCAACAGAGACAAGGAGCGGTAGCTCAGTTTGGTTAGAGCGCAGCCCTGTCACGGCTGAGGTCGCGGGTTCGAGCCCCGTCCGCTTCGTGTACAACAAAAAAGGATGTCCCAACGGGGCATCCTTTTTTGGCTCTTCTGCAATAATTGTGGAATGAGCCAGGCAAGAAAGAAACGGCAG
>CAYYKC010000175.1:0-2684 GCA_964471605.1 uncultured Akkermansia sp.
GCAGGCGAAACGGCGTTTCCTCGTTGGGTTCGATTTTTTTTGAGGCAATGCGTGAGCTTTTTCCGGAGAATGCACTGACAAAACTTTGAATTGCGTCTCCGGTGGTGTATGTTAGAATGGACATGGAGCAACAGGTATCTCCAGCCATACACAAACTCCATGAAAACCGCTAAAAACAGATTGCTGCTTTCGTTCGGACTGTCGGCGGCCTGGGCTGTCAATACTGCCTGTATGCCGATTCTGACAGAATACAACCTCTGCGACAAAATGGACGCCTGGGGTAAGGAAACTCCCTATCTGAAAGACAGTAAATCATGGAAGACTCCCTTCTATGAATTGAATGGGGTATACTACGTCGAAACGGTGTACGGGTACATGGAAGAAAGCCTACCCATACGTATTGTTCACGGCAAAGCGTCTTCGCAATGGCCGAAGGAAAAGAGACGCGATTTGTACACAGAGGTGTACTACTGTGCCCTGACTCCGCAGCAGGTGAAAGACTACCTCGGAGAAGATGCCGCAGAGCTGCCGGACGGAACGCCGATGATTCTGCACGAGCGGGATTTTGACCGGGAATCAGCACGCCGTTGTTATCTGAGCAAAGAGGCAGACAGACGAATCGGCCTGCCTTTCAACAATCGACGACGACTGGACTGGCCTATTTGGACGGAGGAATACGCTCCGACAAAACGTAGTTTCTTCAACTATGTCCGCATGCCCGTGACCTATACCGTGGGTCCCGCGCTCAATACGGTCCTCTGGGTGGGCGAGGGAGTTTGCTCCACCGGCGTGGCTCTTGTCTACGTGCCATACCTCCTGCTGACTGATAATGATGATTAGGAGGAAGCCCATCGCTTCCATCATCCATCCATTATGACTCTGCCCTGTCTTGCGTTGAGCATAGCGGCCATGCTAGTATATCAGCATGTCTGATATGGAACAAATCAAGAAAGTGATGTCCTACATCGTCGGTTTCCACGTGGGTGGGCAGATGCTGCCGCAGATGCTCCCCGGTGTCAAGGCTGATGACCTGATGGGCGAGATGATTGCCAAGGGCATCACCGATGCTCTCAACGAAAGCATGGATCCGGAAATCATGGCTGCCGATGTGCAGTCCATCCAGCGCGAATTCGGCGCCATGCTCCAGAAGCGCTCCGACGAAAAAGGCGCGAAGAATCTCGAAATCGGCCGTCAGTACATGGAGGAAAACGGCAAAAAGGCCGGCGTGGTGACTACGGAGAGCGGCCTCCAGTATGAAATTCTGACCCCCGGCGGCGAGGAGAAGTACGACGCAGCCAAGCACGGCGAGGCCCCCACCGCAGAGGTGATGTACAAGGGCACGCTGGTGGACGGCACGGTGTTCGACCAGTCCAAACAGCCCATCAAGTTCAACATCCGTCAGGTCATCCCCGGCTTCACAGAAGCCCTCAAGCTCATGCCCGTGGGTGCCAAGTGGCGTGTCACCATCCCCGCCAACCTGGCCTACGGTGCCAATGGTCCGGGCAGCATCGGCCCGAACTCCACCCTCATCTTCGAGATGGAGCTCATCTCCCTGACCAAGTAAGCCCCTTACCTTTCCCTGCCCCGATGCGCCCGCACGCCATCGGGGCAGATTTCTGTCCGCATGAAAAAAGCACTGGTCATCATCGCCCTCGTCCTGCTTCTGTCAGTCACAGCGGGCAGCATCGCGCATCTGTTGTGGCCGGAGGACAAAGACCCCGTGGAGCAGCTCATGCAGGCCGCTGCACAACCGAACTCGGAGCAGCTGCAGGCACTGCGGACAGAACCCAATGCCCCGGATATCAACACCCGGGATCGTCAGGGGCGCACCGCCCTCTTCCACGCCGCCCGCCACGGGCGCACGGACAACCTGCGATTCCTCCTTGCCGCCGGAGCAGATGTCAACAAAGCGGATACCCACGGTATCACGCCCCTGTACGCAGCAGCCTGGTTCGGTCACACCGACTGCGTACAGGAGCTGCTGAATGACCCCGACATTGCCCCCCGTGCAGCCACCGAATTCGGCGAAACGGCCTACACCGCCGCCCGCCTCAATGAACACGAAGCCTGCACGCAGCTACTCCGCCGCCAGATACCCGTGCGACCGTTCAAGCTCCTTCGTCTTCATTTTCCCTGTTTCTTTTCATAAAATTTCCTGACTCGCGTAAGCGCTCCTCGCACCGCCGCTCTCACCGTGCCGCCCTTCAGATGCGCCGCACACCCACCTGCCGCACCTCCACCACCGAAAGCCCATCTTCCTCTCGCTCCGCCGGCACCATCAGCCGCGCAGCCTTCCCCCACCACCTCCGGCTTCCCGTCTTGCCGACTAGCTCCGGAAAGCTCTTTTGCACAGCTTGCTTCATATACCCGCCCGCAGTCTTACGCACGCTCCCCAGCTCCGTCTCACTCGGCTCCGCCGGCAGCGCTCTCAGCAGCTTGCTTTCTATTTTCAGCTTTATCATCGTTTGGGTGTTGACTTTTGCTTGTTGAGGTGATTTAACATCCTCACGAGATCCGCCGGGGTTAAATTGCCCTATATGGGAGTTTATTGCTCATGGTCCTTCTTTTTTGCTCTCATGAACGTGATAAATCATCGGGTCGCTCAGGATGTTTTTACAGCAAATGTTAATTTGGGTCTGTTTCAGATTTGCTGGTGCTCAAGAGACCTCCAGATGACAGAAAAA
>CAYYKC010000176.1:0-2683 GCA_964471605.1 uncultured Akkermansia sp.
AGATTTTTCGGAGTTGATGTAGATGTTCATACTCCATGGCAGCATGTCAAAAAAGCCGGGGCAGCGTGCTGTCTGCTCCCGGTGAGAATCGCTACGGATTCTCTTGTTTATTCAGGTCGGTGCTGGTCCACGTAGTTCATGGCAACGCTCAGTAGTTCCATGTCTACTTCCAGTTCGTGGTACAGCGCGAGCCCGGCAATCTTGCTGAACTCCAGACTCAGACGGTCGTTATTTGCTGCGTACTGTACGATGTTGTTGCAGTATGCAGCCTTCGCCTTGTCGTACGTCTCCTTGGTGGTGTCCTCAATGGCGGTGGCTTGGTAGTTATCCATTATTTCCATCGTCTTTTCGAGGGCGTTGCGGAGTTCCGTTGCCTTGGCCTCGTAGGCCTTTTCGATTTCTTCTTTTGTTGCGTGTATCATGGTTTTGTGTTTGTTGTTGGGGAAAATCAGCGTTTGCGGAGGTAGTACAGAGCCTTTGCGACATGCGCCCAGAGGTATTTGTCAACGGCGTGGCCGTAGTAGTAAGCAGCCCCGCATACCTCTGTGAATCGTTCGGCCATGGCGTTGCAGTTCGCCACGGTTTCATCGAGGATGGCCTTGTAGTGCTTAGCCTTTTCCGGCTCGTCTTGATGCTCCAGCCACTTGGTAATGGCTTCCGAGCCTCGGTCGAACTCCGCTTTGAACTTGGGGTACAGTTCGTTGTACTCGCGGATGGCTTTCTCTTTGCGCTCTTGTTCGGTCATGGTTGTCATCTGGGTTAAGCTTTCCATACCTTGGTCTGCATGTAGTAGGTGCCGTTCTGGAGCTTGGCTCCGCGAATGGAGTAGTTTTCTTTCTGAACTTCCTTGTAGTGCTTCTCGGCAAACTCGTGGGCCAGAGCTACCAACTTGGCCTCGGCTGCGTCTGCTTGCTCGTTGGTGCAGATGGTGTGGTAGGTCACGCTCTCTGCGGCTTCCCAGCTTGCCACGATTTCACCTGCCTTGTTGTGGTATACGGTCGTGATAGTTGTGCTCATGGTCGTTATAGGGTTAGGCGTTGATGAACTGCTTGGCAATGGTCAATGCAGGGCTGGAAACTTGGATTTCAATTTCATTCATGAGGGCCACGGCTTCCATCAGCTTGCTGGCCTTAAACTTCAGGATTCTCTTCTGTTCGTTGATGCGGTCGTTGATACGCTCATTCTCAGCTTTGAAATCCTCCATCATTTCTACGGCTCTGCGCGTGTCGAGGATGTGGAGGAGTTCTGTGCTGTATTCGGCTCGGCGAAGGAGGGCGGCTTTCTGATGCTCGTACTGTTCCATCGTTTCGTACTCGTTCAGGAAGCTCAGGAGCTGGTATTTGTACTCCCATGCGATGCTGTTGCGCTTCACCTCGTTCATGGCGGTGTTGTCGGCGGCGGTCTTAGTGGTGGTATTCATGGTTATATAATATATTAAGCGTTAGTCTTTTGTCTATGGTGAAAGTATAGCAGATTAGGAACAATATGCAAGGACTTTTTTACTTTTTCTTTCGTCTTTTTGTACTTATTTTCAATACTTTACACAACCGCTAAAACTGAATCCTGATGGGGATATTATGCTTCCGGTAATACTCAGCTTCGTATTGCCAATCGTGCTTGTGCCACTTGTAGGAGCCGTTGTTACCATCCGGCTTGAAGTTGACCAACACCACCTCGGCATCCGGGTAGTCCTCCCGCAGTAAATGGTAGGCAATCCAGCCGGTGGTAGGAGAGGCGTTGTTGGTAGCAGTCTTGTATCCGGCGAACCACTTGCGCTCCTTGGCCAGAGCTTTGTCGCTCAGGAGAAGCACGTCCTCGAATAGCGAGAAGATTTCCTTTTCCTTGCCGTAGGGGATAAACCAGTTCTTCTCCCGGGCATTCCGGCGCATGATGAGGATTTTTCGGTTCGGCAGATGCTTGAGGGTTTCGTAAGGCTTTGCGCGGTTGAGGAATACCAGCACATCATCCGGGCTAATCCCCAGCTCCTCTGCGTCCACTTTCGGATTGTTGGCAAAGAGCCAGAAACGGGGAGAGGGCTTGGCCAGAAGTTTGGTCTGTTGCGTGGGGCGCGGGAATCGCTTATCCAACTCCTTCTTATGGTGGACGTAGTATTCGGCATATCGGTGTGCGGGCTCCGGGTCATTGCCTCCATTGAATCGATGCTGCGAGAAAAGCGGGTCGAAGAAGATACCGTACGCCCGGAGGTCGCAATGATTCTTGATGCGGGAGAACGACATGTCCGTTACGCCAAAGCTGGCAATGGCCTGAACAAAGGGAATCATGGCCGGACGGAATACCACAAAGGCATGGCTCCCCTTGTTCTCTGCGTGATTGGGGACAAGCGGGGTGTAGGGATTCTGGCATTCGTCCAAGAGGATGGTGTGGCGACCACGGAAACGGCTCACACCGTTGCAATCCCCCAGACACAGCAGGCCGCAATCAGCCGGAAGCGGATGCTCAGCCAACAGCTTGTCGAGCTTTCCTTGCGGGTCGGCACAGGGATAAGCATCGTCCTCGTAGATGATGAGGTACGGTAAGCCGTCTTTTTCTGCTTCCAGAATCAGCCGGATAAAGGTGAGCGCCAGGCTGGAATAAGCCTTGGGCTCTCGTGGCCGGGTCGGTTTCTCCGGGATGATGGGGTAAGTGACCGGGGGCATGGTCAGCCCACGCTCGTGGAAAATGC
>CAYYKC010000177.1:0-2675 GCA_964471605.1 uncultured Akkermansia sp.
AGTCTCATGATCGTATACAGGGAGCTTTCCTCCCTTGAACAGGACCTTGGCATCAGCGCCAAGACGCTTTATGCCGTCAGCAATAATCTGAGCAAGCATTATCGCAAGGCCAAGCTTCCCAAGAAAAGCGGAGGCTACCGCAACCTGTCCGTTCCGGATGAGGCGCTGAAATCGATTCAGAAGCGGATTGCGGATGTGCTTCTGATTCATATGCCAGTGTCCAGATACGCGAAAGCATATCGGTTTGGCAGTTCCACTCTGCGCAACGCCAAGTATCATGTGGGAAAACAGGTGATGCTGAAGTTGGATATTCTCCACTTCTTTGACAGCATCCGGTACTCCACCGTGAAGGATAAGGTGTTCTCCGAAGAGATTTATGCGGAGCCCCTGCGGATCCTACTGACCATGCTGTGCTATCACAAAGATGCCCTGCCCCAGGGCGCACCCAGCTCGCCAGCCATCACCAATATCATTCTGTATGAGTTTGACGAGCAGATCGGCCAGTGGTGCCAGGAGCAGGATATCGCCTACACCCGGTACTGTGATGATATGACCTTCTCCGGAGACTTTGAGCCAGCGGAAGTCATCCGATTTGTCAGACTGGAATTGAAGAAACTAGGTTTCCTACTGAATGAGCAGAAAACTCGAATTCAGCGCCCCGGTCAGCAGCAGACCGTTACCGGCATCGTGGTCAATGAGAAACCGAGTATCCCGGCCGACTATCGTCGCAAATTACGTCAGGAGCTGTATTACTGCAGGAAATTCGGTATCCAGGAACATCTTCAGAAAATCGGTCTGGAGATTCCGGAACATATTTACCGGATGCAGCTGCTGGGTAAGGTCAATTATGTGCTTCAGATTCATCCTGAAGACAGAGATATGATGGATTCCAGGAAGTGGCTTCAGCAATCAACCAAATAAAGCGAATGCCACCTTCGGTTTGATAACCAAAGGTGGCACTTTTCTTATGTGTTGATTAGCAGATTGAACAGTCGAATTGCATTTTCTGTGGTTGCCTGTTCTACTTCATCAGCAGGAACACCCTTCAGTTCCGCAATCTTATTTATGACTGCTGGGAGAATCAGCGAAGTATTCCGGGCGCGGCGGAGGAGTTTCGGCTGGATCACATCTTTACAGTACGGGAGAATGAATGGAGCGTCGGTTTCAACGAGAATACGATCCAGAGGGATATGGGGGATCGCCTCCCATAGAGCCTTCGCTCGTTCTTCCAACTGGAGCACTGATCCGCCGATACCAATATGGTATCCGAGTTTGAGATACTGTTCGGCGATTTCTTTTGAGCCATAGAAGCAATGGATCACACCGCCCAGTTTCCCAGCCGGGTGCCATCTGAGTATCCGGAGAGCATCCTCGTGGGCATCGCGGACATGTAGGATCACAGGCAGTTTCATCTTCCATGCCAGATTCAGCTGGTAAATGAACCACAGATGTTGCTTTAGCCGGTGTTGCTCCTCGCGATTGTAGTGATAGTCCAGACCGATCTCACCGATGGCAATCACGCCTGGTGTCCTAGCATATTCATCCAGCTTCTTTCGAGCAGACCAGTTTTCGAAAATGGATCTGGTGGGATGAATTCCGATCGCCGGAAATATCCGCCCTGGATACTGCGCAGCCAGCTCTAGCACTTCCTTACAGGACTCCAGACTGACTCCCGGCTCAATTGAGTATGGAATATTGGCTTCTAACAGCTCTTGGAAGAATTGTTCTCGGTCGCCCTCCTTGAGGGCATATCCTTCATTGCTATATGTCAAATACCGAAACGGTTCCTTGTAGGCGTTATTGTTGTAATGTGCATGGGAATCAATGATCATAGCCATTCTCCTCTGAGAAAATAACCTTTCCATCATCCAGGCGTAGGCAAGCCAGTCGTCCCTCCGGGGAATCCTCAGGATAACCGCTTCCGCAGTCGATACCAATCATACGGTTACCATACCACAGTTTCATCGGCGCATCGTCCTGATAATGCTTGGTTGGTGTATGGCCGAAAATCATCGTGAAATCTCCGCTGAAGGTATCATATCGACGCCAGCGTTTCCAGACCGCAAAATGTATCGCGCTCGGATTTCCCGGGTAGTTCATATACTCATCCATAGGCGCGCCATGAACAAGTTTATAGGAAGTTCCGTTTACTTCGACATCAATATTCAAAGGTAGGTCAAGTAGGTAATGAAGAATCTCATTCCGTAAGGATTTCCGGATGCGCTTCCAATGGTCGTGTGTTGCTTTTCCTCCGTTGCGGTACCAGTGTTCCGTAGCATCTTCTCTAATCAGCTTGCTGGTAGTGTCGTATGGATCATAGGGATGTCCCAGTGCTCGAAGCATCATATATTCATGATTTCCCAGAAGCATTTTGGCATTGGGCATAGACATGATTTTTCGCAAGATCCGAATACCACCAGGATGCCGATCTATCACATCTCCCAGAACATATAGGGAATCCTCGCTCTGTAGATTGATTTGTTTCAAGATGGAATTGAAGCGACGCTCATTGCCGTGAATATCTGAAAGCACATATATCATCGAAGGCCCCCCTTTCTCTGTTTTTTTGATTATAAGACACTGGCTGCCGGGCAGTCAAGGGGCGCGAAGAATGTCACTGGAGTATACCCTAATGAAACAATTAGATTATGCCGTATTCTGTGTCACACAAGTTG
>CAYYKC010000178.1:0-2628 GCA_964471605.1 uncultured Akkermansia sp.
CTGCTCGAAGAGGACGAGGAGGAACTGCTGCTGGAGCTGGAGGAAGAGCTACTGCTCGAAGAGGACGAGGAAGAGCTGCTGCTGGAGCTGGAAGATGAGCTGCTGCTCAAAGAAGACGAGGAAGAGCTGCTGCTGGAGCTGGAAGATGAGCTGCTGCTCAAAGAAGACGAGGAGGATTCGCTGCTACTGGAGCTGGAGAAAGAACTACTCGAAGAATCCGGGGCGGAACTACTGCTACTGGAATCCGGCGAGGAGCTGCTGCTTGAAGAATCCCACATCGGGCTACTGGAACTAGAAGAGGAATCAGGTGAAGAACTGCTGCTCGAAGAGGGTGTCGGCACAACAGAATAATCAGCCGTAATTTCATATCGGCAATAGAGAAGATTCTGGTCGTTGTATGGAGCCATATCCTCATTGGTGACTTCACCCGCAACATCGTATGAACCGGCAGGGAGGAATGCGGACTGCTCATCGTGCCAGTGATTTTCATCCTTCGTGAGATGCCAGTCATCTACACCGCCTGCTGCGGACAAAACAACTGTTCCGTTTGCATCAGTCACATTCAAGTAACCGGAATCATCCGTAGTAATTCGAAGTGTTACAGTCGCGCCACCCTCCCTGATGGTGAAAGAAGCGCCAGTTACCGGATATGTTCCTTTTACTGAGGGCTGTTCAGACAAAAGAACACCTCCTGCTACAGCCTCTGCTGTTTCAGAAGCAACGGTAATGCCGTCATCACTCTGAGCAACTACGCCGGAGTCATCCAGAGTCTCCTGCTCATGGTGAGGATGCTGCTTGCCGTGGCCATGGCTGTGCTTGTGGTTATCCTTGTGGTTCTCCCCGTTGTGGTGGGCGGGCTTGTCGTTGTGGTGCATGTTTGCTTTCATGTCTTTATCTTTCTTGTTAAGGTTGGGTGCAGCGGAAGTCGTATCGGCTGCGGGTTTCTGGTTCATTACTTCGGGCTTGTTCTCAGACGCATTGCTGAGAGTTGACGCGAGGATACCGGGGGCAACCTCGGGAACGTCGGCATCAGATGCCGGACGCTGTACGGACTGCGCAGAATCATCGTTCTGTGCTACATGCTCGCCGTGGGCGAGTCCATCGTTGTGTTCGTTATTGGTGAACATAATGGTGTGTTTTCTATTGTTGTTTTGTATTCTGCCTCCCCGTCAGCTACTCCGGGGAGAACGGAAAGGTTCAGGCAGTAGGGGCAAGCACATACTCACCCTCAGCATTCAAGTTAAAAGTTTCTACCCCCCAATTATCCCATTTCAAGGTAAGAGAAGAGCCATCGTAGGCAAGGACGGAAGCAGCATCATGACGATGAGTCCGGCAAGCGGAAGTCTTTGTGAGACGCACGGAGTCCGTCCACCCCTTATGTTTCAGCATCAGTTCTGTGTGCTGAACTGCATCCGGTGCAAACCAGAGCTGAAGTTTTTCCACGCTACTCTGCTTATCGGGTGAAAGCGGATGTGAAAACCGACACTCTGCCCCGGTACAATTCTCTTCCAACATGTGAATGAGCTTGCCGGATTGCAGAAGCATGGTCAGATACCGATCGTCCCCGCTATCTGTATGCCAAGTTGAGCCCCCGGTACGGATGGCAGAAGAAGTGTCGCCCAGAAAATAGAGCTGAGTGTCCGGATAAAGCCACTCTGCCAAGGCAATGGCCTTGCCAGTTGTCGTAAACCGGTACGTGTGAGCATGAACCTCAGGCGGCAGGAATGACCAGTTTTCCATCCTTTCAGACAGGCAATGCTGCTCCGTGAGGTGAACGCTATCCTGCTGGAAAAAGACATGCGGTACTTGACGCAGAACGTCTGTGTGCCGTTGCTCGCGTGAGAATGACAAATACATCTGCCAGCAGGATACGACTGCTATATCCGTTCGGGAACCGGTGAGTTGCGTATCCAGATTATCCATTTTGCTGACACGGATGACCACATCGCAGGAATCAACGAAGTCCGAATAATCCCGGGTAAACCAAGGACGATTGGAAATGATGCAAACCCGGCGGACACGGCGTGGCAGTAAGTGAAGGAATGCGGCATGACGAGCCAGGTGCTCTAGAGCAGCGAACTCCTCTTCGGTGTCAATCTGGAGAGAACAGGGAAATTCATGGGTGAATGGCCGTGAGTCCTGGTCAAATAATTCTCCCGTGCGCTCGAAGAAACTGCGCTTAGTCACAGAAATGTTACCATCGAAGAAATAGAATCGGGAGGGTGTATCCTGATCTCGATAAGCAAGGCGGAATTTTCCATCCAACTGCCCGATAGGCTTGATATTCTGAGCAGAGAAAGCAGATTCACACCCTTCTTCCGCACAGGCGGCAATCATTCTGCGCAGGAGCCCCGGCTGACGAAGCGGGGATGTTGGTAGCAGAACGGCAAAGACATCGCATGGTACTTGCTTCAACACTTGGCGTACGCAGTTAGCCATGGAGGAATCATCCACCTTTTCGCGGACAACACGCACTCCATGTTCCCGACACAAAGCTATGATGGCTTCGCTATCGGTACTGACGATAGGTTCTATCCCCTCATTGCGGGCATACTGTACCGAATGAAGAAACAGAGGGACGCCGCAGAACGAGCGTAGGTTCTTGCCCGGACAGCGGGAAGAAAATCC
>CAYYKC010000179.1:0-2612 GCA_964471605.1 uncultured Akkermansia sp.
GGGAGCTGTGATAGAATGCACGGCGTATTCCGACTATGGCAGATTCTCTCTACACCCGCATGGCTGAAGCGCCGATTTCCGGCTACGATGTATCGCTGCGTCCTCCGGTTTTCAGCGAGTTCTGCGGGCAGGAAAAGGTGAAAGAGCGTCTGTTGCTGATGGTACAGGCGGCGAAGATGCGCGGCGATGTGCTCGACCACGTACTGCTCAGCGGGCCGCCCGGATTGGGAAAAACAACGCTGGCCAACATCATTGCCCACGCCGTCGGACACAAGCTGCACACCACCTCCGGCCCCCAGATTGAAAAGGCGGGTGATTTGGCGGGGATTCTCACCAATGTGGAAAAGGGAGACGTATTGTTCATCGACGAGATACACCGTCTCCACCCCGCCATCGAGGAGTATCTTTACCCGGCTATGGAGGATTTCCGCCTCGATATCATCATCGACCAGGGCCCCGGTGCCCGCTCTATCCAGCTGAATCTGCCGAAATTCACGCTGGTGGGAGCCACCACCCGCGCCGGCATGCTCACCGGGCCGCTTCGCTCACGCTTCGGGCTGGTGAATCGGCTGGACTACTACTCTGCGGAGGAGCTCTGCCTCATCCTCCACCGCTCGGCAGGGCTGCTGGGGATTGACCTGGCAGCGGAGGGGGCCTTGGCGATTGCCCGCCGTTCCCGTGGTACTCCCCGCGTGGCGAATGCACTGCTGCGCTGGGTGCGCGATTATGCCCAGGTCAAGGCAGATGGCTGCATCACCGATGAAGTGGCACAAGCCGCGCTCAGCATGATAGATATCGACGATGACGGACTGGATGAGATGGACAAGCGACTGCTGGAGACAATGATATACAAGTTCGGCGGTGGCCCCGTGGGGTTGGCCTCTCTGGCAGTAGCCGTGGGGGAAGACGAATCCACCATCGAGGACGTTCACGAGCCTTTCCTCATCATGCAGGGCTACATCAAACGCACCCCCAGAGGCCGTGAAGCCATGCCGGCAGCCTATCGCAAGGTAGGTGCAAACCTGCCCGGCGGCCAGACACAGTTACCATTATGAGCCCATTCCGATTGTTTGTTCTCGCCACGGCCACAGCGCTTATGCTGTTGGCCGGGAGCTGCACGCAACAGCGTCTCTGTGCGCAGGCGCTGCAATCCCGCACCGTCGTGCTGGACATCGGTCACTACTACCACCCGAAGCGCGGCGGACAGGGAGCCCGCACCCCGGACGGCCGCCACGGCGGCAGCCTTGAGGAGTGCGAGTTCTGGTATCGCAACGTCATCCATACCAAGCGGATTATTGAGCAGGCCGGCTACACCTGTCTCGTCTGCAACCGGGGCGCTGCCCCCACCGACAAAAAGCTGGCAGCAGCCGGGCGAGCGGCCGGAGTCCACCAGGTGAACACCCCCGTGGTGACCGGCGTATACCGCTCCCGCCACCAGCCGCGCCGCATGGCCGTCGGCATGCTCAGCGTGGATTATGCTCTTGACCAGAAACCCGCCTGCGTGGTCTTTCTCCACCACAACAGCCAGACCAGCCACTGGATGGTCTATAACAAAGGCGCCATGTATTGCAACGAGCGCGGCGGTCAGCTTGCCTGGGAAATGGCTGATGTAATCAACAAAACCATTTTTGAAAAGGGCATGCCCAACAATGGAGTGCCCTGCACCACCATCCTGCGCAACGACGGACGCCGCGGCGGCGGCGACTGGCTCAACGCCTGCGGCGAGAACTGCGTACCTGCCGTCATCACGGAAGCCACCTTCCTGTCGAACCCGCAGCACGCCCGTTTCCTCGCCTCCCCGGAGGGCGCCCGCCGCTATGCCGAAGCCATCGGCCACGGCATTGTCAATTATCTCAACAAACGCGGACAATAATCACCCGCAAAGCCGCGTCATTTTTGGCATTCCCGCACAGGAATAGCGTTGACATGCGCCCCGGGATTGTGTAAAATGGTCGCACCATGAAGAAAAGACTCCGCAAGAAGTATCGCGTGGGCGAGTTCAAGGAACTCTGCTTCGGTTTTTCCTTTGATTACAAGGGCGATGTGGAAGCTCCCGAGTGTGAGCAGTTCCTGCACGCTTTCGTGGAGAATTGCATTGAGGCCAACGGCCTGAACTGCGACGGCAACATCACTGAGGATGGCTGCCACATCTTCGCCACGGCCATTGATCCCACCCAGACGAACGAAAACCAGCGTCAGGCTGTCAAAGCATGGCTGGAAGCTCGCGAGGACGTGGAAATCAAGACTTTCGGCGAGCTGGAGGATGCCTGGTACGCCACCTGCTGAGGCAGCGCACCCCCGGATTATCTCCGCACAACATTCAACACGGCTCCGCAGGCGGCCTTCGACAGCCTGCATCCCTTTCCCCGATACAGTATACCATGAACGATAAGCAGACACCGCAGAACCCCATCTTCTCCAAGGGTCTCAAGGGCGTGATTGCCAACGAGACCGGACTGAGCGATGTTCGCGGCGAGGAGGGACGCCTCCTGTACTGCGGTTATGAGATTGAAGACCTGGTAGACCTCTGCAGCTTCTCAGAGGTTATCTACCTGCTGCTCAACAAGCGGCTTCCTAATCGAGAAGAGCTGGAGGGGCTCAAACAACGCCTG
>CAYYKC010000180.1:0-2598 GCA_964471605.1 uncultured Akkermansia sp.
ATCGCATTCCGAATGCGATGCTGCGCGGGAGTATGAAATCGGCACGCGAGTTTTATTCTCTCAATAACTATTTTCTCTTACTACAAATACCTGATATTGACTTTAGATACCTCATTCACCCTGTTACCCGGAATATTTTTATAATTTGCTTGCAAAAGTTCGCTTTTTTTGTATACTTATGCAAGCAGAATATGCAATCAAGCGGTATCAGACCATGGCTGCGGGAGCAACTGGCCGGGGGGCGTGTGTACGTCACTCGCGAGGAATTGTGCACTGCTTTTCCTGATTACTCTCACCGGAACATGAAACAGGCAATAGCACGCGCTGTTGAGGACTGCATTCTGGCCTACGGTTGGCAAAACTTTTACCTGTTACTTCCCCCTGCTTACATGAAACGCAGGAGCTTGCCACCCACCCTCTACATAGATGCGCTTATGAACTACCTCGGCAGACCTTATTGCGTTGCTTTGCTGAATGCGGCTGAAATATACGGAGCCGCTCACCAACGCCCTCAGACCTTTACGGTCATGACCAGCAATCCTCCGCCAAGAGCGCGAAAAAATGATACTTCCATGCTGGTGTTTGTAACCAAAAGGGAGTTCAATACAAGTGTACCATCTGAACTTATCCGCAGCATCAAAGTATCAAGCGGATACATCAAAGTTTCCACACCGGAGTTCACAGCATTGTCTCTGGTTCAATATCACAAGGCCGCCGGTGGACTTTCTCACGTGCTGACGGTATTGGAAGAGCTTGTTGAAGAGTGCCGTTTTGACACTCTTCCTGACAGCATCACCAATTACGTCCCTGCTTCCGTCTTTCAGAGGTTGGGCTATTTGCTTGAAAACACGACGGGTGATATGTCTGCCGGAGCTGCGCTCCATGAGTTTCTGTTCACACATTACAAACCACAGGCCGCACCTCTGCTCACCGGGACAGCAGTCAGCGAAAGCACGCTAGACAAGCGCTGGCGACTCTACCTGAACGCACAGCCGAAATCAGATCACGATGATACCTGAATCTTATATCAATGAATGGGCGCAGAGCCACCCATGGAGCACAGACGCAATGGTGGAGCAGGATCTGCTCATCAGCCGTGCATTACTTGCCATTTACAGCGACCCTTTTCTTCAGCAAGAGCTGGCGTTCAGAGGTGGAACGGCACTTCACAAAATCTATCTCAGACCGCAACCTCGGTACTCCGAGGACATAGACCTGGTGCAGATACATGCCGGCGGTATCAAACCTATCATGGATCATTTGCGGGATGCATTGAGTTTTCTTGGTGAGCCAAAAACAAAAAGCACCCCCATGAGTAACAAATTAATCTTCAGAGTAGAGCCAGAGGATTCTGCCATAAGCGCCATACGCATCAAGTTGGAAATCAACTGCCGAGAACATTTTCACGTTCTTCCGTGGAATTCAGTACCCTATCAGGTGGATAGCTCATGGTTTTCCGGCAGCTGTATGATGACAACCTACCAGCTGGAAGAGTTGCTCGGCACCAAATTGAGGGCTCTCTACCAGCGAAGAAAAGGGAGGGATCTATTTGATCTCTATACAGCCTTGCAACAGGGTGAATATTGCACGGAAGCAATACTTACCTCATTTCGCCGCTACATGGAAACATCTGCGGGCTATGTACCAAGCAGTAAAGAATTTATGCTGAACATGGAAGAAAAGATGCAATCATCCGATTTTCTGTCAGACACCCGTCCCATTCTGTTGCCCGGTATCAATTATTCGCCTGAACAGGCATTTGAAACAGTCCAACAAACGCTTATTGAGCACATTGATAGGTACAGATAGTTTATCTCCCCCAGCGTTTGTAGCCATGCAAATGCGACAGTAGCATTGACATTGGGACATTTTGCTGAAAAAACCTTGTCCGGCCGGAAATGAAAAAAAGCTGCCACCCATCACAGGTGGCTGCGTTAGAAATTGACTCAGCAGTCATGCAAGATTTACTTGCGGCGGCGACGAGCAGCCAGGCCGGCGAGTGCCAGCAGGCTCAGTGTAGCCGTGGTCGGCTCGGGTACGGACGTAAAGCTAAGACCAGAAATGCTCGTTACACGGCTGCCAAGCACTAAATTACTTGCCGTCAAGCCACCATCTATCTTCAGAGTCGCCACGTCAGTGGAACCCTTGGTCAGGGAGAGCGTTGACTCTGTGATTGTAAACGCAAGAGTATCCAATCCGTTTACCTTATAGAACCAGCCTTCATCACCGACACTAATGGTTCCCTGAACCTCAGATGTGTTGCTGGAATTATAAGTAGCTGCTGAAGTAGTAAGACCTCCGTCAACGCTATTGTTTGTATCACTAAATCCCAAGTAGGTACCAGCCTGAGAGTTAATGTTCCAACCCGGGGCTAAGGTAATAACAGGGGCTGTGGTATAGCCATCGAAAGTCGCGCTGTCAATCGTGAAAGTCAGCGTAAAAGCATCACCTGCCTGATAACCCGAACCCAGAATCGCATTCGTTACGTCCTCTGCAGGTGTAGCAGCAGCCATACCGGCCAGGGCCATAAGAGTGATAATCGTCTTTTTCATTTGTATTGCCTTTTCTATATGTTTGTTGTTGTTGGTTTCAGCGAGC
>CAYYKC010000181.1:0-2563 GCA_964471605.1 uncultured Akkermansia sp.
GGTATTCTGCTGGAAGGGTCCATGTGGGAACCGCCAAGTCGTCCGGCACATACAGTTCTGTGACGACCGCCTTATCATTCTGCCAATGCTGCTCGATGTACGCAGTATAGTCACTGCTCCACTCTCCGTATTCAACAAACTCTGCTTTTCCCTCAGCATTCTGCTTAAATGCAGGCCTTTCAACATTGTTTTCGTCCAAAATATAAAACTCTACCTGATAGGGAACTGCACCATATTCTTTGTACTCAAACGTATAGGTGACAGGCTCTGTGCTTTCTATATGGGAATCCTCAATGGCAATAGAGTGAGATGTTGTTAAAGGGAAACATCCGGAACGGTAATCTGCATAAAGTGAGCTGCCTGTTTTTGCCTCAAAGGTTCTGGTTTGGCCCAGACGCAGCATCAGGGTCTCGGTATTGGCGACCTGTGTTTGCGTACCGTCCCCATTAGTAATAACATAGTAGATCTCAACCTGCTTCATGACATTACTGCGCCATTTTGCGTAGATAGTCATATCTTGGGTGATGGTCATGTTGTCAAAGTCGAAACGCTGTTCTGTATTATTGGAATCGTTATAATACCAACCAATAAAGGTGGCATCTTCCATAGTGGGATCTGTAGGCTTGGTGGCTTTAGAACCATAGTTGACCTGCTCTGTGGACAACACCTTGCCATTGCCGTCATTGATTGTTACGGTATGGACCTTCGGTGTCCATAAAGCGTAATAAATCAAATCCTCGTTCGGCATGGTGATACTGGTATCCAATACGCCAATTCCCTCTTTAGACTGATACCAACCGCCAAATTCATAGGCACCAGCGGGCAATTCTTCAGGATAATCGGGTTCGAGGTTACCGGTAAGATATGCACTCAGCGTGTCGCCGTAAGGAATGTTTTCAAATTTTTCGACATCACCGTAGCCATCATCCAGGGTAACAGTGTGTTCACGTCTCTGATAATAGAAACGGATAACAGTTGATTCGTCACTATCATAATCTTTTCCTACCGAGGTCACACCGTCAAAGGACAGTGCCGTCTGCCCGGAGGGACCATCCGTGGAACCTACGGTGTATTCGGCCACTTTTTTATAGCTAACGCTATTATATGGTCGATCTTCGGTCTCGCCTGCCAACAGAGTATAGTAAATTTCGTAGGTATACATTGTGGGGGTTGTATTCCAATAACCAACCATCCAATGGTTGATACCTTGGTCAGCGGTAACCGCCGGATCGATCAGCAGTCCGTTATCCATGACGGAATACACACCTTTTATATTTTTGTTTTTATTGGCAGTGTAATAACCTGATCCATAATGCGTTCCCCAGCTAATAAAGTTGTATGTACCAGCAGAAGACAGTGGGGCATTGGGCCACAATTCACTCAAGGATGCACCATATTTAGCGGTCAGAGTAAAATAGTAATAAGTATTGCCGTTTATAGTCTCTTCCTGTTCCGTATACTTGGCTTCCAAGGTGGGTTTATCTGTGAAGTTGCCAACCCAACTTGCGCTGGCCGCAGTGCCACCCTCCGCACTACTGCTGTTGGTATTATCCGCGATGTCATAGGTCGAACCTTCCTTGCGGGCATAGTAGAACTTCAGTGTATATTCATTTCTGTCATAATACACATTGACCACGGAGGAACCATCGCCGGACACGGTAACAGTGCCGTCGGTTTTGTCTTCGTTGTAGCTGTAATACTGCCATTCATCAGAAGTAAACACACCATTCGCAACCGCACTGTCACTGCCGGAAACGGAATCACCACTATTGGCAGAAGCAGAAACAGAACCGACAAAATCAAACTTGCCGACTATATCCGCATTTTCCAACCAATAAGCTATGGTGTAGGATGTGTTGCCTGCAGTCCAAAGGGCGGTGTAGGAAGAGTTGCCGGCAGGCATTTTAACAGGCAAAGATATTTCAGTCGTTCCGTCCAAAGACCACCCCTTGAAGCTGTAACCAGCTCTTTGCGGGTCGGAAACAGAAATATCAGCACCATATCTTGCGTAAACAGCCTCAACACCATAACCGCCATCCAAATCAAAGGATATGAGATAGTAGTTACGATCATAGTAAATGTCGATCATGGTACTGCTATCGGCTGCGATTTCCTCATGATAGTGGGTCAAGGCAGTGAAACCGGTATGGGTTTCTGCGGCATCATCACTGGTCAATGCTTCGGTGTAACCGGTAGTCATTGTGGTATCTGCCCATGTATATTCATCACTGTCCACATTTTGCAGATAATGGCGAACAGTATAAGATACCTCTGCGGGGTAATATTCCACGGTACGGCTTATGTTACTGGTTATCTCACCCAAGTCTGCCAGGTTTATAGAATCAATATCCGGTGCATAACCGACACAGTTCGGACTGGTAACCGTTTCGTTCAGGGTATCGCCAGAGGCTACTTCTGCGATGTAAGGCAGAGCTACACGCTGACCTTTATACTTGGAACTGTCACCGTACACATACTCAATGGTAACAGTATAGTAGGTAACATCCTCATTCTGAGTATCTGTGCTGGTTGTGTTTACATTGCTGAGCAACATGATTCTTGC
>CAYYKC010000182.1:0-2547 GCA_964471605.1 uncultured Akkermansia sp.
TTTCGGGGGTGATGTTGGTAACATCGGCGGCATTCACGTCAGAGACGGAACCATTAGCGGGGGTGTCGTTATCTGTAGACATAGTTGTAATAGTGTTGGAGTTGTTGTTATCGGCTTCAGCGGAAGCGGTGGCTTCGGCTGCGGCGTCAGAGTTAATAGAATCGGTGGAAACAGCGGACGGAGGCTCAGCCCGGAGGCCGGCAATCTGTTCGGTTTCACCGGGGGAAGCAGCGCATGCGTTGAGTTCAACGGAGGGCTGCACGGTCTGCTCACAGGTGTTACCCCGGGCATCTTCCTCGGCCTGGCCGGAGGAAACATTTTTGTTTTGGTTAGCGTTCATCGCTTTACTTTGAGTGAAGTTTTCAACAAGAGGGTATCGGGCAACCACATCATAGGCAGGTGAAAAACCGAGCCGTCGGTACGGGGGTGCGCCGGACGCATGGTCAGCATCTAATCCATTCAGACCCCGGGACATCAGGCAAAGTGTTGTCACTCATCTTGTACCAGTAGTTCGGGACAACAACCTGCTTTGCTTTGCCGAGCCACGCAGCCCACCAGGAAGGGGAATCTATGGAGGTGATGAGATACTGCATTTCTGACATGCGGCGAAGTTGCTCAAACGGTTTGAGGCGTTCCGGCTTGAAAGAGAAGCGGGAATACTCCGGGATTTCGATCAGCAGTGCAATAGCCCGAGAGGGTTTTTCGCTGAAAATCGTCAGCTCGTGAACGTCTTCAGGAATATGCGCTGCCGCCCGAAGCAGGTAATAGCTCGTAGCCAGTCGGAACTTGCTGTATTGGAAGGTTTCGTCGCCGGGATTGATATGTATGCCGACCGAACCGGGGATTGTTTTCTTTTCCACCAGCGAGCTGAAGAGGCGGCGAATATCTTTCTCCTTATCAGCAAAGTATTGGATGGAATAGAAGTAGCCTCGGAGAGCCCCCTCAGAGATATCTTCCGGGATGGGAGAATAGAGAGTACGGGAAGGTTCACTGTAGGCGATGGGTTCATTGGTGCTGCCGCTCGTGGCAGGAATGCAGATATTCAGCAGTTCGCGCCGGAGGGCTCCGGTTATTTTGCTGTGCGCCCAGGGAATACGGCAGGCCAGGCGATGCCGCTTGGCGTGGGCATAGACAGCAGCGATGGAAAACATCAGGTCCCCAAGTTCCATACCTTTGAGGAAATAAGGAGAAATATGCGGGACATCGTTTTCCGGTGGCGGTGCTTGCAGAGCAGGCTCTGTCCTGATTTCTTCCGGTGTCTGGGGAAAGAGGCATCGGAGGATGGGCCAACGGCTCAGTGTGGGGAGGATACCTTTCGAGGAGGCGTTCGGGGGTACAATGAATGGATGGTTCATGAGGGTGTTTTTTTGGGAGTTGGAAATGAGCCGCGAAAAGCTGCTCTGCGGCTTGTGAAGTCTGCTTTACCACAAATTCAGCAGAAAGACAACCATGAGGCAGGGTTTTTATCTTTCTTTGCGTCAAGGCAAACAAAGATAAAACCTCGCCGCAACGGCTGCGGCGACATCGTGCACATTTTCTCCGAAAAGTTTGGGAACCATGTGCCGCCATGTCGGATACCGACATTGTTTACTCTTGAAAAAAGCGGGCAAAAGGTGTATAAGGCGCGCATGTCAACGAATGTCCGCACACGCTTTGCCCCCTCCCCGACCGGCTATCTGCACATCGGCGGAGCCCGCACCGCCCTCTTCAATTACCTCTTTGCCCGCAAGATGGGTGGCACATTCATCCTGCGTATCGAAGACACCGACCAGGAACGCCACGTGGAAGACGCCATGAAGGCTATCTTCACCGGCATGGAATGGCTCGGGCTGGACTGGGATGAAGGCGAAGGCAAGGGAGGCGACTATGCCCCCTACTACCAGAGTCAACGCAAGGACATCTATGACCGCTACTTCCAAAAGCTGGTGGACATGGGGCGCGTGTATGAATGCCCTGCCCCCAACAAGCGCGATAAGAACGGCGATGAGATTCCCGGCACCAGCGAGGGTACGGTCTGGCGCTTCCGCTTCAAGCGCGAGGGAGTCATGACGCTGCATGACCTCGTCTGCGGCGATATTTCCGTGGACTATAACAACGTGGACAACACCCCAGACATGGTGGTGAAGCGCACGGACGGTTCCTACATCTTCCATCTGGTCAACGTGGTGGATGACATCGAGATGAAAATCACGCACGTCATTCGCGGTGAAGACCACATCATGAACACCTTCAAGCACCTCCAGCTCTTTGATGCCTTCGGTATCGAGCCGCCGGTGTATGCCCACATTCCCCTCATCCAGAATCCGGACGGTTCCAAGATGAGCAAGCGAGATGTGGGAGCCCAGCTGGGCAACTACCCGGAGGAGGGTTTCCTGCCGGATGCGGTCATTAACTTCATTGCCCTGCTGGGTTGGAGCCCGAAGAGCGATGACGAGGTATTCACCAAGCAGCAGCTCATCGACCTCTTCTCGCTGGAGAATGTGAACCGCGCTGCCGCCAAGTTCGATATCACCAAGTGCAAGTGGATGAACCAGCAGCACATCATGC
>CAYYKC010000183.1:0-2542 GCA_964471605.1 uncultured Akkermansia sp.
TACTCCTCCGGGGCTGGGGAATGATGCAGGGGCCGCGCTCCGGCAGCGCTTTCTGCGCCTGCACATACTCGGTGGCCACCACCAGATCCGCTCCGCTGCTGCGGATGCGGTCGCGCAGCACCTTCACGGAAATCACATAGCTGCTCAGAAAGATGAGCCCGCAAAAGCTCAGAAACAACACCACAAACAAGCGCGCCAGCGGGCTGGAGATACGCATCAACCAGCGGTGTATCGTATCTCGCACCAGATACGGTAAGATGAGGAGAGTCGACTTCATGCGGCTCGAATCAATCCATTAGTCAATCGTCAACTCTTCTGATGCAGAGGTGTGTTTCCCCATTGAACACAATAACATGGCCCGGGTGCAGAGCCGCCAGCAGCTCCTCCCAGCTCTCAAAGCGCTGCTCGCCCGCTTCCTGAGCCAGCACAGCCTTACTCACATAGATATCTTCCGCATCAGCGCGGTAGTGCAGATGCGCCACCAGATTAGCCCCCACCTGCGACCAGACCCGCCCCCGCATCTTGTCCGGCACGGTGAAGTAATACATCATCGTCTCCCCCCTGTCTCCTTTCTGCACCTTGCTGTGCGACCATGGCGCAGTGAGGGTGCGCCCGCCGCCCATCTCCAGCAAGACGCTCAGGCGCGAAGCATCCAGACGCGAGAGCGCGGGGTCGGTCATATTCACCACCACGTAAAGAACGCTGTCGTCCGCAATGGTGACCACGGGGTTATTCGTCCCCACCAGCGCAGTCTGCCCCTCCTCCGGCATGGCGAAGTGGTACTGGATACGCCCATCAAAAGGCATGGTGATTTCGCGCAGCTGGCGCTTCTTCTCAAAGACCTTTTGGAGTCGTTCATTGCTCAGGCGGGCATTTTCGCGGGTGACGGCAATCTTGCGTTCCAGCAAAGCCAGCGCTCTGTCATCCACCTCTGCCTTGAGATGCTGCACCACATACATGCGGCGCTCCGGCGGGAGTTTGGAGATGAACTCCAGCTCCTCTTTCTGGCGCACCAGCTGGAGGATTTCGGTTTCGGCGGTCAGGTTGTTGCGCTCCATCTGCTGGTGCAGCTCCTGCTCATCCAGCGCCAGCTCCTCCGGGTTGATACGCAGCAGCAGCGTGTCTTTCTTCACCCGCCCCTCCGCGCGGTGAATCACCTCCACCTCCCCCGCCATGTCCGGCGTAATCGGCAGCACGCGGCGCGGCACGACTTTCGCCGGATGGCGGGAGATGCGGAGATGTTGTTGCTCATTCGTTCCCTCCGCACAGGCATACCCCATTATCCCGGATAATATGATGAAGATGAGACGCATTTTGTGCAATATAACTGCATGAAACGCGGAGAACGAATTTAATACTACGTTAGTATACGTCGTTACTTCATTGGGTTATTCAGTTTAAGATTACATTTTTATATTCTTCTTCAGTTACACGGGATTCCGGCAATTTACCCCCATTAAAAGCGGGCCCCGCTGTATAAGAATAAAATGTAGTAACCTTGGTTTTTTCGCCAAGCTTTAATTCAATTTCAACTTCACGAAACTCCCATACAGAAGCAAGTATTTTTTGTGTATCGTATTGTCCGTAGATAGGATGCTTGTCGAATATTAATTTGATTTTTGCTTCGCTATCATTGGTTTTTTTATATTGATATAATCCACTTCTACTACCATTTATAATAAGAGCGGAAAAGTTCCCGTTATTTCCAAAATAATACGAAATGGATGAGCCTAAAGATAAACTTTTCCCCTTAATATTATCGGGAGTAAACTGTGTATTGTCATCGGATGAGATATCATCATTAGATTCTCCATCAGATGAGCCATTGTCCTGCACTCCGGCACCGGAGAAGGTGGCCGTCACCCTATACACATCCTCATTTTCATGGAAGCCATTATCGTTGACAGAATCGGTGTTGGTGTAGGATACCAAGGCCGAGGCCTGGGTGGTGGAAGAGAACGATAGTTCGATATCGAAGGTCTGTGTTTTCTCAATTCCCGATGAGGTTTTACCACTAGTTGTGTTAAGCTCCAGAGTCGCGTCCTGCCCATCCGCTGAGCGGGAGTAGGTATAAGTACCGGTGTAGGTGATAATTGTATCTACCAGCTGCGCCTTACCTTCCACTTTTCCGGAAGAATCAAAGTTAAAGGTATAAGGTCTGCTATCATGGTTATACGTCATGGTGCAGCCGGAGAGATTATAGGGTGCATACCCTTTCTGTGTGTTCGGCGTGTTGGTAGAGGAATCGTTGCCGGACGATGAAGATTCTCCGCCGCCACCACCGCCGCCGCCGCAGGAAGCGAGAGTAAGAGAAATTGAGCCGGCCAAGAGTATGTTTCGGATGAGACGAGATGTTTTCATGATTCGTGTAGGATTGTGTGCAGATGAGAAAAACCGGAAAAGTGGCGCATGCTCAAATGGCTAAGAAACAAAGCGCCGGGCTTCTCCGGGGAGAAAGTGTCTGACAGACCACTTTCCTACAGTTTTATACAGCATTGCGAATGCTGGTATACCCATCGTTATTGTTTAGGTCATTATTCCC
>CAYYKC010000184.1:0-2457 GCA_964471605.1 uncultured Akkermansia sp.
TCTCAAGCGTCTGACCAGCATCAACTGTCTGCGCGGCATCCGCCACCGCAAGGGTCTGCCCGTTCGCGGTCAGCGTACCCGCACCAACGCCCGCACCCGCAAGGGTCGCAAGAAGACTGTGGGCGCCAAGAAGTAATCATCTGTTAACCCCTTAAAAAGAATAACTGAACATGGCTGAAGAAACCATCCAGGAAGAAGTGAAAGACACCGTGGCTCCCGCCGTTGAGGCTCCTGCCACGGAGACACCCGCCGCTCCTGCTGCAGAGCAGAAGAAGCCGGAGGGTCGCCGCGACATCTTTGCCGAGCTGGGTCTTGCAGATGACGACGACAAGGTCAAGATTCTCAAGGCTAAGGGCAGCAAGAACGTTACCACCGGTATCGTGCACATCTCCTCCACCTTCAACAACACGGTGGTGAGCGTGACCGACCTCAAGGGCAACGTCATCGGCTGGTCCTCCGCCGGTAAGCTCAATTTCAAGGGCAGCCGCAAGAGCACTGCATACGCCGGTCAGGTGGTATGCCAGGACGCTTGCCGCCAGGCTATGGGCCACGGCCTCAAGGAGGTCGAGGTTCGCGTGAAGGGACCGGGTTCCGGTCGTGAGTCCGCTGTGCGTGCCGTACAGGCCATCGGTCTGGAGATTTCCTCCATCGCTGACGTGACCCCGATTCCGCACAACGGTTGCCGTCCTCCCAAGGCTCGTCGCGCCTAATTCCATTAACCCAGAAAGATTACAAACATTATGGCTCGTTATACAGGTCCTACCGCTAAGATCAGCCGTCGTTTCGGCGTTGAGCTCTTCGGTGCCAGCAAGGCTTTTGCCCGTCGTCCCTTCCCTCCGGGTCAGCACGGTGCCCGCGCCGGCCGCAAGAAGAAGTCTGACTACGGCGTCATGCTTGCCGAAAAGCAGAAGCTCCGCTTCATGTACGGCGTGCTCGAAGGTCAGTTCCGCAAGTACTATGAGGAAGCCAGCCGTCGCCGCGGTGTGACGGGTGATATCCTCCTGCAGCTGCTGGAGCTCCGTCTCGACAACGTCATCTACCGTCTCGGCTTCGCCAGCACCCGTGCTGCCGCCCGTCAGATGGTTTCCCACGGTCACGTCACCGTGAACGGCCGCAAGGTCAACATCGCCTCCTACTCCTGCAAGCCGGGTGACGTGGTGGCAGTTGCTGCCAAGGCTCGTTCTCAGGCTCTCGCCAACCGCTACGTGGAGCTGGCTGCCAACGCCACCACGCCCGATTGGATTGAGGTTGACGCCGCCAAGCTCACCGGCAAGATCGCCCGCGTTCCCTCCGTGGAGGAGATCGCTCCGATCGTGAACGTGCAGCTCATCGTGGAACTCTACTCCCGCTAAACCGGGAAAAGACACATCCTTTTACCGCCCGCGCCGCGTTTCTACGCCGCGCGGGTGTTTTTGTACTTGCATTTCCTGCATTTCAGAGTATAACATTCCGCGCTATGACAGATAAACCCGCTCGCAAACCCTCCTGGCTCAAAGTCAAACTGCCCAAGGGCAGGATATTCAAGGACGTCCAGAACCTGGTGAAGGACAACGCCCTGGTCACGGTCTGCGAGGAAGCCATGTGCCCCAATCGCGGCGAGTGCTGGAGCCACGGCACTGCCACGTTCATGGCTTGTGGTGATGTCTGCACTCGCGCCTGCGGCTTCTGCGCCACCCGTACGGCGAAACCCGCCCCTCTGGATCCGGAGGAACCCCGCAAGATTGCCGAGGCTGTGGAGCACATGAAGCTCACCCATACCGTCATCACCATGGTGACGCGTGATGATTTGAAGGATGGAGCCGCTGCACACATCGCCTCCACCATTCGGGAAATCCGCCGCCGCTGCCCGGAGACCGTCATTGAGGTGCTGACCTCCGACTTCAACGGCAACGAGGATGCTCTCTCTCTGGTCATGGATGCCCGCCCGCATATCTTCAACCACAATCTGGAGACCGTGGAGCGTCTTTCCCCCATCGTCCGCTTCCGTGCACAGTATCGCCGCTCCCTGCACATGTTGCAGCGTGCGCTGCAGATGGCACCCGGCATGGTAGTGACCAAGAGCGGAATCATGCTCGGGCTCGGAGAAACGAGAGAGGAAATTGAGCGCACCATGGATGACCTGCTGGAACACGGTGTCACCGTGCTCACCATGGGACAGTATCTGCGCCCCTCTGCCCGCCATCTGCCGGTGATTGATTACATTCGCCCGGAAATGTTTGATGAACTGCGCGAGGTGGCGCTTGCCAAGGGCTTCCGGCACGTAGCCAGCGGCCCCTTCATCCGCTCCTCCCACCACGATGCCAACTTCCGCCCGGAACTGGCCATCCTGGATGCCATCAATGCGGATTTGCGGGCTCGCGGGGAGATTCAGTAACGGCTGCCGGTAGCAAAAGTCCGCAATCTCGTATTGCCTCAAAATAAAATCGAACCCAAGGGGGTGGTTGCCTCAAAATAAAT
>CAYYKC010000185.1:0-2438 GCA_964471605.1 uncultured Akkermansia sp.
TTTAGCGACCTGAATCTCCAGAGAGTATGACACAACTCAAATGCGTTTGCCCTGCGCAAAAAAACGGGTGGTTGACCGTTGAATCAGTAGCTCTTCCCGCGGGTGAGACTGCGGGTGAGTTTCTCCGATACGCGGTGGCAAATCTCGAGCTCCTCCTTCGTGATTTCCGCAGAATGATTGTCCAGCTGACGTTCCAGAGCGGAGAATCCCACGTCAAAGAGCTCCTGGCCTTTGGCAGAAAGTCTGATGCAGATGGCGCGGCGGTCATCCGGGTTCTGATTACGCTCGAACACCCCTTTGCCTACCATGGTTTCTACCAGCAGGGAGGTGGCGGGAACGGTCATCTGCAACTCCTGGGCAAGCGTCTTAAGTGCAACGCCTTGCGGTGCTTTGGTCATGAGCATCTTCAGACGGGCAATGGCGGCGGCCTGACGAATGGTGAGTCCCATCAGCTTCTTGATGTGGGAGGAGGAAGTGAGTTTCAGGCTCTCTCTCCGAATGTCATCCAGCGTGTAGAGCAGCTCCAGTAGAACGATGTGAGGGATATTGGCGGTCTTGTTCATGCTGAAAAAATTATACCTTTTTAATTATTATTGTCCAGCATAAAAAGTTATCATATGGGAGTATTTGTAAAAATAAGAGTTTTTCAGTTGGAAAACAGGTTGTTCTAACTCATTGCAAACAAATCGGGAAGTTGGTATAGTCCGGGCATGATGAACACATCAACTGCTCTTTGTATTCGCGAGGTGGAGACGCTGTTTCGTCCGTTCTCTGACAGAAAGCTGTCGTTGGTATCGCGCATTGTCATGGCTCCGATGAATCGCAACCTGGCGCCGGACGGCATTCCCACGCCGGAGATGGCGCTGTACTATCGACGCCGGGCGGAGAGAGAGGTGGGACTGATTATTACTGAATCGGCAACGATAGATGATGCGGCGGCATCGGATGACAGCTGTATGCCCCAATTTTACGGTGGCGCAGCCCTTCGCGCGTGGAAGCAGATATGCCGGGTCGTGCATGCGACCCGCTGCAAAATTGTTCCGCAACTTTATCATGCGGGAATGCGACGTCCCGTGTCGGGGGATATACCTCACCCGGAGGCTCGACCTGTCGGACCGTCAGGAATCAATCCGTTGACGCTGGAGAAAACCGGCGAAGAGATGAGCCGGCAGCGCATAGACGATATCTGTGCATCCTTTGCCCGCGCTGCCCGTCTGGCGCAACTGATGGGGTTTGACGGCGTGGAGATACAGGGCGGTCATGGCTGCCTCATTGACCAGTTTTTGTGGAAAGAGACAAATCACCGTCGCGATATCTATGGCGGCGATGTGGTGGGGCGAACGCGCTTTGCCTGCGAAGTGATACATGCGGTCAGAAGGGCTGTGGGGAGCAAATTTCCTATATTGTTCCGCTATTCACAGTGGAAAGAGGGGCATCTCGGGGCGCGGCTGGCCGAATCACCGCAGGAGCTCGCTGAATTATTGCAGCCGCTTTGCGCGGCCGGGGTGGATGTGTTTGATTGCTCGGAGTATCAACATCCGGAACCGGCTTTTGTGGGCAATCCTCTCACATTGGCTGCCTGGACCCGCCTGTTGACAAATAAGCCGGTCATCAGCGGCGGCGGGGCTGTTGTCAACGTCTCAGAATCGGTGCGGATGGTTCGTTCCGGCGAGGCTGATTTGATTGCCGTGGGCAGGGCTCTGCTGGCCGATGCCGAGTGGGCCGAGAAAATGCACCTAGCGCGGGAATCCGATATCATTCCCTATACATTACGAGCTCTGTCGCGGTTGTATTAGGCCTGAAGCGAAGTCTCCGGGAGGGAGGGCTCCAGACGGCCCTGTCTGTCTTTCATGAACGGGAAGTTCACGATGCCGGAAAGGGTGATGAAGGGGAATGCATCATCCGGATTCTTGCCTTCGCTGGCCGCCTGAATGGCTCGTTTTGTACCGTCCAGGAAGAAGTCAATCAATTCCATGCCGCGCCTGATGTCTTCCATCTTCTGCTCCAGCTGGAGGCGAGCCTCCTGAAGCATCTCCATTCTGCTGGACAGGGAGATGGCACCGCGCACCGTTTCGTCAAAGAATACCTTGATCTGCGGCAGCGTCATGCCCGCCTGCTTCATGCACAAAACGCCGAGCAGACAGCCCAGACTGGCTTCGCCGTACATGCGCCGACCGGACTCGGTGCGCTCCACATGGCGCAAAAGCCCTTCTTTCTCGTAAAAACGCAGAGTATGGATGGAAAGACCCGTTTTGCGAGCTAATGCCGATATGCTGTACTTCATGACGATAAGATAAAAGCAGGATAAAGACTGCGTTATTTTAGCATGGATAATGCTGACAGGTCAAGCTAATAGTCGTCTCGTCCGGAATAATTTTTTTCGAGTGAAAAGTGTAAAAACAAAAGCAACGCCCAAAAGTCTCCCAAAAAGTCTCCGA
>CAYYKC010000186.1:0-2432 GCA_964471605.1 uncultured Akkermansia sp.
CCTCGCGGACTTTCACCGCAGTGCGCATATCGCGTCGGTCGTACACAGAAAAAGCCGCTGCGGTTCATGATTCCGCAACGGCTTTTTCACATTTGTCAGAATCTCTTACAGAGCCGCGATGATGGCATCGCCCATGCCGGCGGTGCCGACACGGATTTCGCCCTCTGCCCCGGTGGCCAGATCACCGGTGCGATAACCGGCCGCAATGACGGCACGAACCGCGCGGTCCACATCATCCGCAGCAGCCGTCTCGCGGCAGGTGTAGCGCAGCATCATCCCCATGGAAAGAATCTGGGCAATCGGGTTGGCGATACCCTTGCCCGCAATGTCGGGAGCGGAACCGCCGGAGGGTTCATAGAGTCCGAAGAAGCTGTCGGAGCCCTCGCAGAGCGAGGCACTGGGCAGCATGCCGAGAGAACCGCAGACGATGGCCATCTCATCCGTCAGGATATCACCGAAGGTGTTCTCCGTGACCAGCACATCGAACTGGCCGGGGTTACGCACCAGCTGCATGGCCGCATTGTCCACATACATGTGTGTGAGCTGCACATCCGGGTATTCGGCGGCAATGGTGTTCATGACCTCGCGCCACATCACGGAGGAAGCCAGCACATTCGCCTTGTCCACGCTGCACAGCTTCCCGCTGCGACCGCGAGCGGCTTCAAACGCCACGCGGGCGATGCGCTCCACCTCGCTCTTCTTGTAAACAAGGGTGTCGATACCCACGATTTCGCCATCGCGCTCGCCATAGAACTTCGGCTCGCCGAAATACATGCCGCCGGTCAGCTCGCGCACGCAGAGGATATCAAAACCATAAGGAATGAGCGAAGTCTTGATGGGGGAAGCCTCCACCAGCTCCGGCAGACAGATACCGGGACGCAGGTTGGCATACAGGGAGAAATGCTTGCGCAGCGGCAGCAGAGCACCGCGCTCCGGGCGCTCATCCGGGGGCAGCGTATCCCACTTCGGCCCACCCACAGAACCGAACAGAATGGCATCCGCCGCCTCACAGGCAGCCAGCGTCTCATCCGGCAGCGCCTTGCCGCAGTTGTCGATACCTGCACCGCCCACATAGCAGGCCGTACGCTCCGTGGCAAAACCATGTTTCTTTTCCAGAGCATCCAGCACCCGCAGCGCCTGCTCCATCACCTCGGGGCCGATTCCATCCCCTGCCAGTACAGCGATTTTGTATGTGTTCATGTTCGCGGGAGAGTTTAGCGCCCTGCCCCCTGTTTGTCAAGCGAATGAGACCGGAGGATGCAGTCGGGCGATAAATCTCTTGTCATGTCACCGCGATTTCTGTATAATAGAACGCGATATGAGAGTTACCTTCCGAATTCTGACAGGGTTGGTGGCGCTGGCGGGTGTCTTTGCCCCGCATGCTCTCGCCGACCGCTATGCCGATTACTGGAAACCGGAAAACATGGCCAAGCTCATGTGCGCTTCCGTCCATATCGGTTACCTGCCCGCTGTGGATAACTGCATGGCTGCCTACCAGGAAAGCGTCATCGAAAAGAGTGCTCCCGGCACCTACTTCTGCATCAACAACTTCTCCAACGGCTACATCGGCGTACAGGAACTGGCCCGCAAACGCGAGGACGGCAGCCCCGTCCGCGTGGCAATCTTCTCCATCTGGGATGCCAAGGATTCCGGCGACAATCCCCACGCCGCCCCCGAGCACGAGCGTGCCAAGCTGGTGCAGCGCGGTGAAAACGTGCGCACGGAGCGTTTCGGCGGCGAAGGCACGGGCGGCAAGTCCATGCGTGTGTTCGACTGGAAAGAGGGCGATGTCATCCGCACGCTCGTGATTGAAAAACCTGACGGTGAGCACTTCCGCCAGATTGCCGGCTACCTCATGAACCCGGACACCGGCGAGTGGGAGCTGATGAGCTGCTGGCGTGTGCAGGCCATTCACCGCGGGCTGGGCGGCGGTTGCGGCTTTGTGGAGGACTTCCGCCGCAACATCGAGTCCAAGAGCTACGAGCGCCGCGCCACCTTCGGTCCCGCCTTCCGCTGGGATGGGCAGAAGTGGCATCCCGCCACGGAGTTCCGATTCACCAAGGACGGCAACCCCAACAACACCATCAACTGCCGATTCAACCCGCTGCGCGGCTACTTCTCCCTCGCCACCGGCGGCAACATCGCCATGGAATCCGATTTCAAGGTGTTTGAGACCAAATCCCTGCCGGTGCCGCCCACCGCTCAGGAGCCCGGCGAAGAGGTCATGAAGCTCATCAACGCCCCCAAGCTCGAAATCCTCGAATACGAGGACATGGGCGCTGAAATCAAGTAAGCTTCTCCCCTGCAATAACTTAATTTCCCGGGCGGGCCGACACGCATCGGCCCGCCCGCTCTCTTTCTGCGCGGCAACGGCAAAAAAAGGGTGAATTGCAAGTTCAAATGCAACACTTTTTGAAAAAAATGCACTCTTA
>CAYYKC010000187.1:0-2414 GCA_964471605.1 uncultured Akkermansia sp.
TCCTCGCGGACTTTCACCGCAGTGCGCATATCGCGTCGGTCGTACATAAAAACGGTGCATACACAGCTATCTGCGCATGCACCGTTGAAAATTCAATCGGCAGAGATGGCTATCAGGCCTGCTCGCCGGCTTCGGCGGCGGCCTTCTCCGCTTCCAGCTTCAGACGCAGCTTCTCAGGCAGCTTCACCTGAATATGCACATCGCGCAGCTGGGTTGCCTCCGCCGGTGCGGGAGATTCGCTCATGAGGTCAGCACCGCGATTGTTCTTCGGGAACGCAATCACCTCGCGAATCGACTCACTCTCGCTGATGAGCATGACCACGCGGTCAAGTCCGAGAGCCAGACCGCCATGAGGAGGAGCACCGAAGGAGAAGGCGCTCAGCAGGTGGCCGAACTGCTCCTCGATGGTGGCATCGTCCAGCCCCAGCGCACGGAAAGTGGCATCCTGGAGGTCTTTCTCATGGATACGGATGGAACCGCCGCCCAGCTCATTACCGTTGAAGATAACGTCGTATGCCTCGGCGCAGAGGTCGGTGGAAATCTCGCCCTTGAGCACCTTCTCCACATCCTCGGGAACCGGGCGAGTGAAGGGGTGGTGAATAGCGCAGAAACGCTGTTCCTCCGCATCCCAGCCGAACAACGGGAAACGAGTCACCCAGAAGAGGTCAACATCCGTGTTGCCCTTGAGCAGCTCCATGAACTCGCCGCAGGCCAGACGCACACGCCCCAGGATGGTGCAGCTCTGCTCCCAATCACCGGCAGCAAAGAAGACACAGTCGCCGTCCTCAATGTTGAGGCGTTCCTTCAGTGCCTCAATCTCCGCATCCGTCAGACGCTTGGTGATGGGGCTCTTCCATTCCTCGCGCTTGTTCACGTCGCGCACCTTGATGTAGGCCAGACCCTTGGCGCCGGCTTCCAGCGCGGTCTGGGTCAGCGAGTCAATCTGACCGACGGAGGGGGAGAAGTTCTTGGCATTGATGGCCTTGACCACACCACCGTTGGCCACGGCAGAAGAGAACACGCGGAAATCGCTCTTGGCGAAGATGTCCGAACAATCGGTCAGCTTCATTTCGAAACGGCGCTCCGGCTTATCGGAACCGTACTGATCCATAGCATCGCGCCAGGTCATGCGGGGGAACGGAGTCACGATATCGCGCCCCACGGATTCCTTGAACACACGCTTGAGCATCTCCTCAATCCAGGTGTACACATCCTCCGGCGTGATGAAAGATGCCTCGATATCAATCTGCGTGAACTCCGGCTGACGGTCAGCGCGCAGGTCTTCATCGCGGAAGCAGCGAGCCACCTGGAAGTATTTTTCCATGCCGGCCACCATGAGCAGCTGCTTGTACTGCTGGGGAGCCTGCGGCAGCGCGTAGAACGCACCGGGAGAAAGGCGGCTGGGCACCAGGAAGTCGCGTGCACCCTCGGGCGTGCTCTTGGAGAGGATGGGAGTCTCAATCTCCAGGAAACCCTGCTCGTCAAGATAGTCGCGCATGGTCTTGGTGATGCGATGGCGCAGAATCATGTTGCGCTGCATGGAGGGACGGCGCAAATCCAGGAAGCGATATTTCAGTCGGATATCCTCATTGGCGATATTGCGGTCAAGCTGGAACGGCAGCACGGCAGCGCGGTTGAGGATATTCATGGCGGTTGCCTCCACCTCAATCTCGCCCGTGGGCAAATCAGGATTCGTGGCATCCACCTCATCCGTCTTCAGGCGGCGCACAACCTTGCCGTTCACCTGAATCACGGACTCAACACGCAGGCCCTCAGCCAGCTTGGCCAGTTCGGCATCAACCTCAGGGTGGAACACCACCTGAGTCTTGCCAGCACGGTCACGGAGGTCGATGAAAATCACGCCGCCGTGGTCGCGCACGGTATCCACCCAACCGACAAGCGTTACATTCTTGTCAACATCTGCCGGGCGGAGTTCATCGCACGTATGGGTACGGTAACTGTTCATAGTAAAAAAATTGTATAAGAGAGGAACGTCGCACCGCGAAGTCATACGCGTGCGAAAGCGCGGCTCATTCTACGCCTTACACACTAAAAGTCAAGTCTGTTTTGCATTCTGCCAGCATGCAGTCACACTTTCCCCTCTCGCTCACGACAGCGAGCTTTCACGGAAGAACAGTCCCCTTTCATGTGAAGCTCCGCGAAACTTTCACGCGATAGCTTTCACGTTCACTCCCAATACCCCCACTCGCGGAAAACTTTTATCCCTCTCTTTATGCGGACTGAAGGGGGAATGAAGTGACGATGAAAGGAAATATCATGCCGTCAGCCTGTTTTGTGTTAAATCTCCACACGAGATGAATGCAAGCACAAATTCGGAATATGGCAAATCAATCCTATATAAAACTCGGTTAATATTTTGTGGTAACATGCGGCTGTTCGGGGTAAAATCCGAG
>CAYYKC010000188.1:0-2399 GCA_964471605.1 uncultured Akkermansia sp.
GTCACTAAAAATCACAGTCACAAAAAGGCTATTATGGGAGCGGTCGTAACCAAGAGAACATGGTAACGACCGCTCCTTTTTTGTGCCCGGATTTCAGCAGGTTATAAAATCGCAACTCATAACGAAAAACGGACTTTTCTGGCTGATTTTGCATCCATTTTGCCCCCGTTTTGCAGCCAAAAGAACTCGCTTAGACTCGTGCGGTTCCAGTCACATTACATGCAATTAGCTGAATATCCGTAGCTTAAATAGCAAAAAATCGGCGTCTATCAGTCAAATCACATTGCTTGTCTTGCAAGTGTTGAAAATGAGTCTTTTGTGACGATTTTCTCATAACGGAAAAAGTCATCCGATTTTGATTCACAGTCACAAAAGAAAAAGTAATAAAAACCTTGCATATTTATACTAAATAGCTTATACTATACAAAGGAACTTTTTACCCCCTGTTTTTATGAATAAGAAGACAAGCAAAGCAAAGTCGGTAAGCGCAGACATCGAAGTCCGCGTAAAGAGCGCCAGCGGAACCACCTACCGCGCCCTCGTGGAGAAGAGAAACAAGAAAGTCACCTACCTGTGCCAGCACATGCGCGGGGCTTTCACCAAAGACCGCAAGATTGCCAAACCGCTCACAGAACTGGTCATATCCGGCGAATATACGCTCCCCCATGCCAAACACCGGGAAATGGTGGAAAAGCTGTTCAAGGTCACGCTGAGCGCCCCTGAGCGCAAACCTCGCCGCCGTAGACCAACCAACATAGTAATCCAGCGCGAGGAGGTCATTCCCCCGTGGCTGATGGATGATGAAGAGCCGCAGACTCAGACGGAAGCTCCCAGCGATGCTGAAATCGAAGCCGCCCTGTGGCAAGAAGAGGAAGAAGCCCGCGAAGCCGAGCTTGCAGAAGAATTAAACGAGCCCGTGACGGACGTGGAGCCGACCGCCGAAGCCCCGGCACAGGAATCCGGCGTTGAGCCTACTAAACCGGAAGCTGCCGAAGTGGTAGAAATCAAGCTGACCACCTACAATCTGAAAAAGGTAGGCCAAGCCCCGGTGAGCATCACTCCTGAGAGTAAAGACCTCAAATTGGAACCCGGCGACCAGTTGATACGCATCTACAAAGGCACGATGATTGAGGTAGACGTACTCGATAGCGGATACAAGTGGAATGGCGAGGTTTACCCCACCCTCACCCATATCAGTTGGAAAGCCACCGGCTACCAAATCGGAGGTAACAACTTCTTCGGGCTTCCTACCAAGCGCCGGGGTGAATAAATCACCCCTTTCAGCCGGTTCCATACCGGCTTTTTCTCGGTGTGGCATTATTCCATCCTGACTCCGGCCGCTTGCCAGAATGCCGCAGCGTCCTTTTTCAATGCCGGAGCCATGTAGCGGGTCATGAGCAGAGAGGCATCACGATGCCCCATTTCAAGTTGAAGCTCAGGCAGGTTGCGGAAGAAAGCAGCGTGGTACGAGGCAAAGGTGTGACGGCAGACATCCGGCACCCATTTGTTCCCCCGGTATCCGGCGGCTCGACGTAGGGCTTTCCATTTGCGATTCCAACCTTGCGGAATGATACGGTCTTTCTTCCTGATACCGTGAATGCCACGCAGCGGTACGGTGCGCCCACCCCCTGTCTTGCTGACGGATGGGCGAATGATAACCTGCATACCATCCCAATCGAAATCGTCCTCCCGCAAACGGCTGACCTCAGTGGGCCGAATACCTCCGTAAAGCATCAGACTCAGCGAGAACTGCATATCCCGGAACTCCTGCTTCCTGGCTGTTTCTTTCAACTTCTCTACCTCTGCCGGAGCAAGCGGCGCGATAGGCTTTTCCTTAACCTTTGGTACTTCGATTTTCGTCACAGGATTCAGGTCACACCACTCCTGTTGAATGCCAAACGAGAAGATGCTATGCATGATAGCTCTGCCCTTTACGAAGCTGCTGGGGCTCGCGCCGAAAGCATCTGTGAGAATCTTTTTGCATTGAGTGGCCGTTATGGCTCGAAGCGGTAACGCTGCAGCTCCCGGAACTTTGAGCAATCTGCGGACAAAGTGACGCAAGTCTCTGCGAGAGGTCGGTCGCAAGTCCTGCCGGGCTTCAACACTCGCCCAGGCTGCTTCTTCCAACGATACCGTGTGGGCGGCGGCTTTCATGGCTGATACACCCTCGCGTAGCGTGTTACGCAGAAGAGTGATGAGTTCGATACGGTCGAGCCCCCGGGCTAAATCGCCCAGAGATTCGATGGCTTCCAAGGCAAGGCGAGCAAGGTCACTTTGTGACAGGCCCACCCCCTTTAACAGTTGCTTTGCTATGTGGTTGGACTTCATGGCCGTGTGTGGGGTTCATAAAGAATGCTGATGTCAAAACCAAAATAGCAAACTGTCTTATTTTCTAGTCA
>CAYYKC010000189.1:0-2387 GCA_964471605.1 uncultured Akkermansia sp.
GACGCTGGGTGGAAACTTGGTGTTCATATTTTACAGAAAGAAGTATACACCAGCCTCGCTTTTTAGCATTGTCCGAATAAAGAAAGGTGCATACATGAACGAAATACATGCAACAATTCAGGAATTGAGACTTAAAGAGTTTTTAGAGAAACGTTTTCCGATAGTGCACGTGCCGTTGGAAAACTTTCAGGAGGCTGATTTTTTCATTGGGGATACGTTCAGTCCGCATATCGACCTCTTTAAGGGGGTGAAGGTTCTCAGCACCGGTGAAAATCATGCGATAGACCTGAACCGCTTTGATTATTGCCTGACGCATGAATGGAAGGAGAATGACCGCTGTCATCGGCATCCGTATTGGCTGAGAATTTTGCTGAATCAGCCCAAATTACGAGCCTACCTGAAAGGCGATCGCCCTTTGGTGACCCCGGATGAACTGCGTGAAAAACAAACGGAGTTCTGCGCTTTCGTTTGCCGGAATGCCAAGGGTAAGGAAAGAAATGCTTTCGTCACGGAGCTGAATCAAGTGAAAAAAGTGAATTGCGGAGGGCCGTTCATGAACAATATCGGCTATGTGTTGCCGCGTCCTTATGAGGTGAAACAGGAGTTCCAACGCAAGCATTGTTTCAGCATGGCTTTTGAAAATGAAGCGGCTCCGGGATATCAGACGGAAAAAATCGTTGATGCCTTTGTCTCCGGCAGCATTCCTCTCTATTGGGGTAATCCGGATGTGGCGCGTGAGTTCAATCCGGCCTCATTCGTTCACGCCCGTGATTTCCGTTCCCGGAAAGAGATGATTGCCTATTTGCTGGAGTTGGCAGAGAACCCGGTGCGGCGCGCGGAAATGATTAACAGTACCATCCTGCAGGATTCGGATGTCTTTGAAAAATCTGATAGGGAGTTGGAAGAGTTCTTTGCCCGTATTTTTGAACGAGGCCCCGGTGCGATTAAGCGCACACGATTGCAGCGTTTCCTGGGTGTGGTGCAGAATTTTTATGGCCACGGCCTGTTACGCACGATTCGCAATTTCTCTCGAGGGGTTCGTGGTAAGGTGAACGATGGTATAATTGACTGATACGGATAACTTCTGCTGAGGAAAAAGAAAGCGCGGCTGCCCGGGTGGGCAGTCGCGCTTGACGTTTGAGACTTTCAGCTCAGCATCAGATCTGGCCGAAGAGGGTCTTGCCGGCGGAGAGCAGGTCATCAGCCGCAACCTGCAGACGCTCGCAGATACCCTGCTCACCCTTCTTGAGGTAGGAGCGGGGATCGTAAACCTTCTTGTTGCCCACTTCGCCGTCCACCTTGAGCATGCCATCGATGTTCTGGCACATGTGCAGGACGATGGGCTTGGAGAAAGCGTACTGGGTGTCGGTGTCGATGTTCATCTTCACCACGCCGTAGGAGATGGCCTCGCGGATGTCGCTGAGGTCGGAACCGGAACCGCCGTGGAACACGAGACGCATGTCGTTACCGTGCTTCTCCTTCACCACGGCCTGACCATCGCGCAGGATGGTGGGCTTGAGCTTCACAGCACCCGGCTTGTACACACCGTGCACGTTGCCGAAGGTGGCGGCGAGCATGAACTCACCCACGCCGTTGAGGGTCTCGTAGGTCATGAGCATATCCTCGGGGGAGGTGTAGAGCTTCTCCTTGGGAGCGCCGCTGGTGTCAACGCCGTCTTCCTCACCGCCCACAACACCGATCTCGATTTCGAGAACGATGCCCAGCTCGGCGCATTCGGCCAGAAGCTGCTTGGAGAGCTCGAGGTTCTGAGCCATCGGCAGAGCGGAGGCGTCGAGCATGTGAGAGTTGAACAGGGGGCCTTTGCCCTCAGCGATGCGCTTCTTGCTCTCGGCAAGCAGGGGACGCAGGAAGCTGTCCACCTTGTCAGCCTGGCAGTGGTCGGTGTGCAGGGCAACCAGCACATCATACTTCTCGGCAAGGCGGTGTGTGGCCTCAGCCAGCACGATAGCGCCGATGGCGGAATCCTTCACGGCAGTGCCGGAAGCGAACTGACCGCCGCCCAGGGAAACCTGGATGATACCATCGGACTTGGCCTCGGCAAAAGCCTTGAGAGCGCCGTTAATCACTTCGATGGTGGTGACGTTGACGGCGGGATAGGCATAGCCCTTTTCCTTGGCCGTATCGAGCATCTTGATGTACTGTTCTTGTGTAGGTACAGGCATGGTACTTGATGTTGTTGGTTAATATGAGATAATTCGTTGGTTGCGCACGCGCAGTGCGCACCGTGCACGGGCGTTATTCTAGCGCAAAAATGACCAATCGTCAATCGCCAATTTGCCGAAGTATCGGCTCTTCTGCAATAATTGTGGAATGCGCATTGCCTCAAAAAAAATCGAACCCAACGAGGAAACGCCGTTTCGCCTGCG
>CAYYKC010000190.1:0-2374 GCA_964471605.1 uncultured Akkermansia sp.
GAGGGACGCCGCAGAACGAGCGTAGGTTCTTGCCCGGACAGCGGGAAGAAAATCCTTTAGCGGGAATAATAGCAATAGTTTTCATGGTTACAATAGGGTTAATGTTGAATTACGGAATGAGTCTGAATGCCCCGCATGGGTCTTTCTCAAAACGCTCCTCGCTCCATTTCTCCCAGCGGAGAGTCAATAAAGAGCCAGAGAACATCAGTACATGTGCGCGGTCGCCGTTAGAAATGCGAGTAGCAGTATCGCCAAAGATGCGAAGCGTATCCGACCATGCCGGATGCCTGAGGAAAAGCACATTCTCCACAGGAGCATTCCTTTCTGAAACATCGATGTGCTGAGCCATATCGACAGGAACAAAACCGCCCCGGGTCACAGAAGCGTTGGAATGCTGGGGTGAAATGAACGCCTCTATTCCCTTCTCCCGGACAAACGGAGCTATATTCCAACAGCCTTGCTGCTGCATGATGCGGTGGATAAAGTTGTCCTCGATATAGGCTATACAAGTATGGGCGACGCCACCTCCATGAGCCATAGCCCGGCGGATGATTCCGTGATTTGTTTCTGCCTGACAGACCAATTGCCAAACTGGCGCAGACATGACCAGGGATGCACCAAAAATGTGGTAATTTTCGCGTTGTGGCGCAGGAATCCCCGAGTAATGGTACATAGCCCAGACATCATCGTGATAATAGCAGGAATACTGTTGCGGTACGCTTGTGTAGCTTTCATTGATCGTTTTCAGATAATCTCTGGAATAGAAGTCATCATCATCGATTTTAAGGAAGAGTTCATACCCGGACACATCCAGCCCGCGAGTACAATCCAGCAGGTTTGCAAGCTGGTTGTTGTTAGGAAAGTAGCGGATGGTCAATCGCCCCTCATCAATGAAATGCTTAAATTGAGGAATGATGAGTTGATTGAGCATAAACTCCGAAATCCCTTTGACTGCAACAAATAAATGAAAGGAATCCTTGTCGTAGGATTGATTCATCATGGCATATATCTGCCGCTGCAAATCCACCGGGCGCTTATATGAGGGCATACAAAGAGCCATGCGGCGATTGCGCCAGGAATAAAGGGACGTGATATCGGCCCGGGAGGTGCGAGGCTTCTGGTAGAATAAATTGTGATGACAATAGCGCATCTTGATTATCTTCTCAGAACATGCCGCTTCCAACGTGTTATCGATGGGAAGCCGCCAATTCAGGAACAAATCAGCTATTTTCTGCCGACTCTTTGCCGGGATGACAAGAGCGTGAGTCCCCCATACATGGATGGAATTAAGCGTACGAGGAGTAGGAAGCAATGTCGAGAATTGCAAGTGATGCGGAGAATCCGGTTCAAGTGAGGGCTGCTCTGCAAGTTCCAGAAAGAGACGGAATACATCTGTTTCCGGATGTTTGCTCAATTCGGCTTCGATGACAGGATTCAACACATCTGCTTTCACAACAGGTGTTGCATCACTTTCACCAAAAATGATGGTATCATCATCAGCAAAAGCAGGGTCAAGCAACATCTTGGCAAAAGAAACACGGAGAGAACGAGCATATGGCTTATCCAGGTGAGCAATGTTTCCTCCCATAAAGGCCGTAAACTCCTCATAACGCGTATCGCGTAAGAGATGAACATCCTGCGACACCGGGTAAGCCTGTACAGAAAACCCGAGCTTATTGCATTCGTCAAGACCTTCCAAGGTCTCGCCCTTAGCTTGTAACAATACACATTTCATGGTCGTTATTTATTTTGTGGTGTCAAAATGGACGCTCAGATTTCCGTTGGCAGGGGTGAGCGAGAGATAATCGTTACGGTAGGAAGTGCCGTTCCAACGCAGGTAATCCACAGGCCAGCGATCCCAATGAAGAATCAGCTCACGATTCGGGCAAAGCGAATACCAGCCCATACAGCCGGAACTCTTGCGCATGAATCGCCCATTGGCGTAGAAGAGAACATCGTCCTGCCAATGAGGGTGAGTCCCCGGTATGATTGCCATGGGCTCCGCGTAGAACATCTGTTCGATATCGCGAAGTCTGTCAGGACTGCACCAATGACATGACACGAGGTCATTCTCTCGGCTCGGCGCAGGAGAGTGATTCAGGTTGAGACGAGGACTTGCCAACAAGGGAACGCCCAGACGGACAGCAAATTCTCCGAAAAGGAGGTCTTCTGCCCCGATTGCCGGAATCTTGTCGGCATTCTGAACGAAAAGCTCCACTAATCGGCGGCTCATGAAATAACCCGCGCCGCCGCTGGGGGCTTTCCGGCTATCCACACAGGGGTCGCCGATGAGGTCGTAGCGGGAATCGCAAAGGCTCGCCAGACGGTCAAGAGCCAGATAGGTATCATCATCACACTTGAAGAGCCAATCGAA
>CAYYKC010000191.1:0-2351 GCA_964471605.1 uncultured Akkermansia sp.
ACTTATGACCCCATCCGTGTGAAGGATGTGCTCTACCACTGAGCTAACTTCGCATTTTCTCGTCCTCGGAACGAGTGCGGGCGCATTATATCGAAATCCAACCGACTTTGCAAGCTTTTTTCTGAAAAAAGTTAAATTTCCGAAAAACGGGCGCACCGGTAAGCTAGCATCAACTTGTTACACGGGACTCAGTCTCAAAGCGCACCAGCTCGCGCAGGGGGGCATGCTGCGGGGCTGCCAGCTCCGGGTCGGCATCCAGAATGTCTGCCGCGTCACGCGTGGCACGGTGTATGAGCCGCATATCCGCCAGCCACTCGGGGAAGCGCACGGCTCCGAGTCCGCTCTGTGCCGTGCCGAGCACATCTCCCGGGCCACGGAGGCGAAAATCTTCTTCTGCAATCTCGAAGCCGTTGAGCGTGCGGCACATGACCTGCAGTTTATCGTATCCCGGCTCACCCTGCTTTGCATCGGAGAGGAGAATGCAGTAGCTCTTATGCTGTCCGCGTCCGATGCGCCCGCGAAGCTGGTGCAGCTGGGACAGGCCGAAGGAGTCCGCGTTGTTGATGAGCATGATGGTGGCATTCGGCACGTCCACCCCCACTTCCACCACGGTGGTGGCCACCAGAATGTGGGTTTCATTGGCACGGAAAGCCGACATGACCGCATCTTTTTCCTCCGGGGAAAGGCGGCCGTGCAACAGGCCGATGTTCTCCTGCGGGAAAATCTCCTGCCAGCGGCTCAATTCCGACACGGCGGATGCGCGGCTGCTTTTCTCGCTCTCCTCCACCAAGGGAGAAACGATGTATATCTGCCGCCCCTCTGCCAGCTGTTCCCGCATGAAGGCGATGATTTTTTTCATGTTGCCCGGGCGACGCATGGCGGTGATGATTTCGCCGCGGTTGGCGGGGAGTTCATCGATGACGGAGACATCCAAATCGCCGTAGAGGGTGAGTGTGAGGGTGCGGGGGATGGGGGTGGCCGTCATGACCAGCACATCCGGATTCTCCCCGGAGGCATAGAAGGATTCGCGCTGTTCCACGCCGAATTTGTGCTGTTCATCCACCACGGCCAAGCCCAGATTGGAAGGTCGGTTAGCAGGATACAGCAGGGCATGCGTGCCGACGATGATACGCGGCGTTGAATCCGCAGCAAAGCCCGCTTCCATGGACAAATCCGAATCATCTGCCCTGCCGGAAGTACGCAGCGACAGGGAAACATCCGTATGCGCCAACAGACGGCGAAAGTTGCGATAATGCTGCTCTGCCAGAATTTGTGTGGGAGCCAGCAGAGCCGCCGTTTTGCCGCTGCCGACGGCCAACAGCATGGCACAGAGTGCCACCAGTGTCTTGCCGCTGCCCACATCCCCCTGCAACAGGCGGTTCATCTGCTGCGGCGATGCCATATCCGCGCGTATTTCTTCCACGCAGCGCAGCTGTGCCGCTGTGAGCCGGAAGGGCAGATGCTCCAGCAGCTCCTGCATGTAGGCATCGCAGGTGGCCGTCACCTGCCCCGGCCTCCCTTGCGAGCGTTTCCGTCTCCACGCCACACGAAACTGGCAGAGGAAACATTCCTCCAGCGCAAAGCGCAGGCGAGCCTTGCGCTGCAATTCATCCTCTGCCGGGAAATGTACGTCCTGCAAGGCCTGACGGTAGGGATAGGTCGGTGCTACATCGTAGCCGGCGGGCCGCAGCTCCGGCGAGAGCTGCTCCAGAATACGCCACACGAGGCTGCGATAGCTGCGCGCCGCCATGCCGGAGATATTGCGGTAGATGGGCACGATACGCCCGGTATGCACCGTTTCCCCTCCGGCGGAAAACTCCGCCGCCGGCATACGCGGGCCGCCCATGGCCGCCACCATGAGCCGATGTCCGGCGTCTTCATCCTCCATGACCTCAAAATCCGGGTTGGTCATGGTGAGCTTGCCTGCAAACTCCCGCACTTTGCCATAGATGTAGAGGTTCATCCCCACGGCCAGCAGTTTGGCCACATACGGCATGTTGAACCAACGCAGGCTCAGGCGGGCGCCGTGCGGTTCATCCTCTGCCCCGGCAGATACTTCAAAATAACGCTTGTAGGAAAAGCGCCAGGCAGCGGCATAAACATGCACCCGCAGGCAGACCGTTTCACCGGAGGCCAGCGATGCGATATCCGCGCCGAAGCTCCGTCTGTCCTCATAGCGGCGGGGAATCCGCAGCAGGACATCGCGCACGCTGTTCAGCTCCGCCGCCTGCAATGCTTTAAGCTCGCGCGGGTTCAGCCAGGTGAGCTCTGCAAGGGGTGTTTCCGGGTGAAGCGAGTCCATCGGACAAATGAATCAACGGAAAGATTTGCCGTCGTTGATACAGCGGAAG
>CAYYKC010000192.1:0-2335 GCA_964471605.1 uncultured Akkermansia sp.
ACTTTTTCTGTCATCTGGAGGTCTCTTGAGCACCAGCAAATCTGAAACAGACCCGGTTTTTCGTACCATGTGCAGTACGTGCTTGAACAGAGGTGGGTGTCATGGTATGATGTCGAGCATGAGAAAGGTTATATACTTGTGTTTTCTGCTGGTGGCGATGTCCTGTATCGGAGGAGCTCAGGATGAGACGCCGAGCAAGACGGAACGAATCGTGGGTGGTTTGTTTGATTTTGGCTCGGCCATCATGAAACAACGCGCGGAAAAGAAACAAGCGCAACAGCAAGCACCTGTTGAGGAAGCTACTGCTCCATCTGAACCGCAGGAGGCTGACACGATGGAAAAGCTGGGCAAATCCGTGGGCGTGCTGGTGCAGGGGATGACAGACCCCTCTTATCTGGCAAAGCAGCTTGGCACCGTGCTGAAGGAAACGACGGAGCTCACCCTGCGGGATTACCTGAACCGCTACAAGGATGAGGGGCGGGAGTATGCCCGTGAGCTGGCCAATATCATCACGGAAAAAATTGTGAACCACGAAAAGGTGGCTTCGGTGCTGGATTCCGTGCGGATGCTCTGCTGGGGAGTTGTGATTTATCTGACTATCATCAGTATATTGATTTTTGCCATGCTGTGGCGGATGAAGAGTATCAATGAACGCGTGCTCCGTGCGATAGAGGAGCTGAAAAACGCGAAATAAAGAACACCTGAGGTCGGCCGGACGCTCAGGTGCTCGGAAAACATCAGGCCGGGGGCTTACTGCACGAGCCCGGCCAGCAGCTTGTTGTGGATGCCGCCGAAACCGCCGTTGCTCATCACCAGCAGCACATCGCCGGGGTGAACGTGTGTCACCACGTGAGCCACGATTTCATCCACGGATTCACCCAGATGGCATTCTGTGCCGGCCTTGGTGATTTCTTCGCAGAGCAGCTGTTCGTCCAGCTGCTCCTCCGGCTTGAGCTTCTTGTGGTTTTCCACACGAGCCACCACGGCGAAATCCGCTTCTGCAAGGGATGCCGCCAGCTCATGCTGGAAGAGGTTGCGGATGGTGGTATTGCTGCGCGGTTCAAAGAGCACCCAGAGACGACTCTTCGGGAAGCGCTGGCGAAGGCCGGAAATGGCCTGAGAAATGGCGGTGGGGTGGTGGGCGAAGTCATCGACCACAGTCACGCCGTTGACGGTGCCACGCACCTCCTGACGGCGCGCTACGCCCTCAAAGGAGTTGAGTGCATCACTGATTTGCTCAGCATTCAGCCCGGCGATACGGGCGGCACAGGCGGCCATGGCGGCGTTGCGGATGTTGAAATCGCCAATCATAGGCACATTCAGCGTAACGCCGTTAAGCGCGTACGGGGCGTCTTCTGCCGTGGTCAGGGTGAAGGAGGAGCCGTCGGTGCGGTGTGCGATGTTACCGATGCGGACATCGGCGTTCTCGCCCATGCCCACGCTTACGATGTTGACTGTCCGCAGCTGCTGGGTTGCCGCTTCTCGCACGGCGGCGCAGTTCGGGCAGTCGGCATTGATGAAGACCAGACCGTTGGAGGGAACCACGCGCAGTAAGCGCTCAAAGGAGAGCTTGATTTCACCCACATTGGCGTAGATGTCTGCGTGATCCATCTCGATGTTGTTGATGATGACGACCTCCGGCAGGTAGTGCAGGAACTTGGAGCGCTTGTCAAAGAACGAGGTATCGTACTCATCTCCCTCCAGCACGCAGAACTCGGAATCGGTGAAGCGACCGCCGCGACCCAGATTGCGTGCGATACCGCCAATCATGAAGCTGGGATTCAGCCCGTTGGCCTCCATCATCCATGTCAGCATGGAGGTGGTGGTCGTCTTGCCGTGCGTGCCGGTGACTACGAAGTTGCGCCGCCCCCAGAGGAAGAACTCCTTCATGGTTTCCGGCAGACTCATGTAGCGCAGACGGCGGTTCAGCACGGCCTCCACCTCGATATTGCCGCGGCTCATGGCATTGCCGATGACTATCAGTTCGGCATCATCCGGAATGTTGGAGGGCTTGTAGCCCTGGAAAATCTGAATGCCCTCACTCTCCAGGAAGGTGGACATGGGCGGGTATACGTTGGCATCGGTGCCGGTCACCACAAAGCCCTTGCGAGCCATGGCAGAGGCAACAGCCCCCATTGCGGTACCGCATATTCCGAGAAAATGAACGTGTTTCATGTATGTTCTGGTGGAGTGAAGAGAGCTAAAAGGTTATATCATCCGCTTCCGTTTGGCAAGCGTTTTTTATGTTATGCCTTCAATATGCTTTTTTCGGGTAGAGTGATCGTATTGCCTCAAAATAAAATCGAACCCAAGGGGGTGGTTGCCTCAAAATAAA
>CAYYKC010000193.1:0-2270 GCA_964471605.1 uncultured Akkermansia sp.
TCCTCTGCCGTTTCTTTCTTGCCTGGCTCATTCCACAATTATTGCAGAAGAGCCTGATTGCCTTTGCCTGCGGAGGCAGTAAAGAACTTATCATCAGCTTCTTTGTCAATGAGCAGAACCCCAGTCCGGCGTTGAGCGATGCCTTGATTTCCATGTGCCGTATTCCATTCGATTTCACGTTGTATAGCGTGCACATGTGGTTTATTTTCCTCATCATCGGGCTGTATTTGTACCTGCCCATTTTCTCTGCCTGGCTGGAGAAAGCCACCTTGCGGGAAAAACACATCGTTCTTGGTATTTGGGGAGTTACTCTGTTGCTGCCCTACGCCGGGATGTTCACACCACAGCTTTTTGGGACCTGTTCATGGAACAGCTTTGGCATGCTCTACTACTTCAGCGGTTTTATTGGTTATCTGTTGCTCGGGCATCTGGTTCAAAAAGAATGGCAACCCCGCAGCTGGGGGCTAACCCTCTCACTCGCCATTCCTGCCTTTATCATTGGTTGTGTGGCAACATTTACAGGATACAGATTGATTCAGACGGGAGCCATCAGTTGCCATCTACCCATCTCCGGCAAACTCGCAATGGCTTTCAATCCGCAACAGGCAGGCCTGCCGTATGAAGCCTCACATGAATTGTGTTTGCTTTATTGCACCCCGAATGTGGCGCTCATGGTTTGGGCTTTATTGATTGTATTCCGCAAGCTCAATACCGCCGGACTGCGTACTCGTGCCGTCCTGGCCAACCTTACAGCTTGCGGTTTTGGAATTTACTTGGTGCATTACCTCTTTGTCGGACCTGCCAACATGCTCATCAACACTTTAGGGATTCCTCTGCCATTGGTTATACTTTGCTCCGGAGTGATAGCTTTCTTCGTCACATGGGGAGTTGTTATGCTGTTGCGTAAATGCATCAAAGGATCGTGGTTTTTAGGCTGAAACCTGTTAGTATTACCGAATACCTTGTCGGTTCGGAGGGGATTCCCAACGGATGTATCTGCCGCCTGGTGAGATGTTTCGGGCCAAGCCCAAATAGTGTGGAATTTGAATTTTCATATCACAATGTGTCCACATTCAATTAACACTCTTAAACGGTAGTTTTGGAAGTTACGATAGCCATAGGCTCGGAGTTGACCCAAAAAGAGACGGGCGTGTATTGTCTTCTTATTGTGTCCCCAAGACTCACTATCTTGCAGCAAGTGCTACTAGAATTGTATAAAAACGAAAGGACGAGCCTCCGAAGATAAACTCGTCCGTATCACTCGCGGCTAAGTTTCGGTGAAAACTCACCTACTAAGCAGAATATAAGTTCTACAACACCGCGCGTTTCGTTGGAGTTATTGTACTCAAAACTCCTACATTGTCAAGTATTTTGTTTGATTTTTTGAAAATTCTTCTCTGAGTTGCTGAAAAGTGGTAAGTAAAGGTAGAAACTATGGCTAATCAAAAGATAAACAAACACGAATACTACCAGACGCGCTGGTAGAAGCATTATAATCAATTTCCTCTCCACGAGGGTTGGCAGTTTGCGGATAAGGCTTCTCCTGAATTGATGGAACAAGCCGCTCAAAAATGGGCTGACTACATGGTTGTAATGGAACAGTTGCACAGAGAAACGGGCAGTGGGGTTTTTGACCATTTGCACATTGATGTTGTGTAATAAGCATAAGAGAATAAGGACTATATGTAACATTAATAGTTTCTTCAACTGGTTTTTTATCCTTTGTCGGCTCAATCCTAACCATACACTCAAATAACGATTCTGCGGCAGATAAGTCTGGGACAATTAATTCCAATTCATAATCATTTGAACTCTCTGTTTGAATTCGTATTACTGGCAGAAAACTCGGTTCATTATTAACTTGCACTTCTATTTTACCCAAATCTACACCAATGATAGGGCGTTTGAGTTGGTAGTTTCCCTTAACTGCAACATTTTTCAATTCTAATGTCAAGTTACCTATTATCCTCATGACCCTACCACTTTACCATTGGTGTGATAAGTGGTCAAGTTAGGAGATTTGAATTTTTGACGGGTAGGGAGTAGTCATCCTCCATTTGGTAGGACAGAGCCATTTTTTTTTATGAGTTTTGCATAGCTCGTGCAGGGATACCCGTTCCCACTCGCAGCGGGAGGCTGAGAGACCTACTACTAAGCCACTAATATACAGCATTCCTAATGCTGATGCAAGCGAAATAGTAGGAATTTACTGAAAATGGGGTCTGTTTCAAATCTGCTGGTAGTAGAAACGTGAGGTCTTGTGCTTTCTT
>CAYYKC010000194.1:0-2228 GCA_964471605.1 uncultured Akkermansia sp.
AAAGAAAGCACAAGACCTCACGTTTCTACTACCAGCAGATTTGAAACAGACCCGGGTGTGTACACAACACCTAAAAAAGTGTTGACTAGGGTATATCGGTGTGGTATATAACCTTTCGCACACGGCACAAGCCGGTGCATCTGTCTATCAAATCCAAATCAAACTGTTTATCATCGTTATGAATACTACCACTCTTGCGACTGTGGTCGCGTTGTCGTTGCTGCCCGTTTATGGTTGTGCTGTGCAGATGGTGCATGGTGCGTGAATTTGAATGTCGGCATAGATGTCGTCTTGGCAGAGCTCTTCTCTGCCGCGAGTTTTCATTCTTTGCCTGCTACACCGCAATCTTATGACTTATAAACAAAAGCGACCCTGTCGCACTATCAGCATCATTGTGCCGTTCAATAACCCGGCTACGCGCGAAAAACGGCAGCGCAACAAAAAGCTCTACTACTTGCTGCGCTGGCTGCGCTATGGCTTGCACAGGGGCAATGACTACTACCGCCTCTCCCCACAGGAGGCTCCGTCCATTATGCCTTACGGTGCGTACCGGCTGCATGCTCAGTTGCAGATGAAGTTGGAGGATTTTATCGCCTCTGTGCCGTTTGCTGGATTCATCTCCCGCATGCAGGCGGAGGCCATTGCGCCCGCTGTGTACCTGGTGGAGCACAAGACAAACGGCGAGGATGTTGCCCTGCCGCCCATCCGCATCTGCGGGGCCTGGCCGAAGCGGCTGAAGCTGCCTATAACGGAGTATGGTACGGAAATAGACCTCTACCACACGCCTTACTTTGCCCGGCAGATGCTGATTGCCCCTCTCGATAAGCCTGTTGAAGAATACCCTGTTGAATAAAAGCACCATGAAACAGAAAAAACTGAAATACAGCCGCCCCATGTCGAAACGCGAGAGATTCGCCCGCCGCCGGGGCGTTTCCCGCGATTTAAGTCCGGCATGAGCTTTTTCGCACGAAGTGTAAACCATCGAATAGAGAAAATTATACAAGTGTACAATATGTGTAATAAATTGTAATATAATGAAATGAGTGTATAAAAGGGCGTTTTTTCTTGAAAAATGGAAACTATCTCTGTTATATATGGAGAGATGCGTGTTTTCACACACCGTTTTTCATTCACCATTACCTATGCCTGCTAATCACCAATCAATGAATCAAAAGAACACCACTACCCCTTTATCCATGGAGATGATGTCCCGCACCCTGTGGTCCGGGTTGATGGTGGGGGATGCCCTGGGCGCTCCCGCAGAGTTCAATTACCACGGCGATGTGCTGCGCCGCTACCCGGACGGTCTGGACCGCATGGTGGCGGGGTTCGGCATTTGCCCGGACCGCAAGGCCGGAGAGGTGACGGACGACACCCAGATGTCCTGGTGTCTGCACCAATCCTTGCTGGATGCTGACGGCTGGTCACCGGAGGCCGCCCTGAAGCGCTATCAGGAGTGGATGGACTCCGACCCGCCGGATGTCGGGCATGCCACGAAGATGGCTCTGTTGGGTAGCCCCCTGCCGGATGCTCAGGGCAACGGCGCGCTCATGCGTGTGATGCCGCTGGCGCTCCGGGCGGCGCAACACCCGGACTTCGATTGGCAGACCGCCGTGCGCGAGGATGCCGCGCTTACCCATCCGCACCCGGTGAACGGGGAGTGCAACGTGGTGTATGTCTATGCCCTGCTGCTGGCCATAAAAGGTGGCATGAGCCCGCAGGCCATTTATGAATCCACCCTCTCTTGGGCAGAGGAGCATGGCATCATGCCGGAGGTTGTCGATACCCTGCGCCGCGCTGCCACGGAGCGCCCGGATTATGATGGCGAGCACATCGGCTGGGTGCATGTGGCGCTGCAGAGCGTCTTTTACCAGCTCCTGCATGCGCGGGATTTCCGCTCGGCTCTGGTGGATATCGTTTCTTCCGGTGGCGATACGGACACCAACGCCGCCATTGCCGGACCGATGCTGGCCGCCGTTTACGGCCCGCAGAGCATCCCTTCCGAATGGCTGGCTTGTGTGCGGGTGGCAAATGAAGCGCGCTACGCTTCGCTGGTGCTGCGGCGAAAGGATTTGCGATAGCTTCGGAATGTCCCACCCCGCCGGACAAAATAAATGCGGATTTTTTTCGTTTTTTTTATAACATGGGTTCATTTCAATGGCTTGCGGGGTGATTTTCGGGGCGGTGAACATAAAAATGAAAAAATCTTCAAAAATATGCTTGACGTT
>CAYYKC010000195.1:0-2130 GCA_964471605.1 uncultured Akkermansia sp.
ACGAAGTTGCCCGGAATATGTACGAAGCCAGCGAACTGGATTGGCTGGTCTATAATGCTCCGGTTGACTATGTGAACCTGCTGCTCCACGGTGATATTAGAGAATACTTGAGGAATGTGATGGATTATCATCCGTTTGAGAGCTAAGATGAAAAGCGGTGCTGTCAATTATGGCAGCACCGCTTTTAGATCACCACTATATAACAGTCAATTGGCAAAGCCTTGCTATGGATACTTAATCAGAATAGCACGCAGAAATAAGATCCATCTTCATGGTTCGCAGATCTTTTTCATATACAGGATTAGTTTCAATGAATTTTATCAACCGTTCCAACGCCTCCTTGCACATTTTCTTGTAAAGCGTTTTATCTTTCTCGTTAGCAAAAACCGTCTGGATTTTATGCTTGTAATAGTACCGGAACAAGATCACAACATTAAACTCATTGTCTTTTGGCGAAGCTATAGGAATCATTAATAATCTGTGCGCCTCAAGCAAATCGTCCTTAGGCTTTGTAGACATACCATGTAGTACTCGTTCAAAATAAAAACGAGCTTGCTGATTGTTAATCTGGAAAGGAACAAACCCCGTCGGAATAAGACCATATGCAGTTTTCAAGTATTGCTGAGCTCTAGGATACTTTTGTGTTTCAATGCAAGAAATAGCATATTGCAACCAGAAGAAATTGTTGTTTCGGTAATATTCAATTCTACTCAGTTGATCATAATATTCAGACAAGAAGTCTTCAGGGTTGTTAAATCCACTAAGAAAAGAACTGATATGGGAATAAGATATAATTGAGGTCAAAATATTAGCAAACTTTTCTGTTTTAGAGTATTGTTCAGCATAGCTTGCGACTTTGCACAGTGCATTGATAATAGAATCGGGGTCTGAAGTTTTTTGCAAAATGTAACGAGCAGTAACTGGAGCTTTTATGCTAATACCGCCGTTGTTGTTAAAAATAAGCAACTCTTTTATGGCGGGGTTTGATCTGAACAATGCATCTGTAGTAATGTTTATGCCAACAATTCGCTCTATATCCACAGGGGACAACCGTAAATTCATCACTTTTATCAACAATGTCAGAATTACAGCGTAATGATATTGATATGACTCTTCTTTGATTAACTTGATTAGGCTATCGATCTTAGACTTAATTATGTCTGACTGAATGGCATCAAGCATAATGGATTGGAATCGACAAGCGCCGCTCCCTCGAGCAGAAAGATACTCTATTTTCTTGCTCCGCACAAGATTGGCACGTTCTCCAAAAAGACCGTACTGATCAAAAATGGAAACACAATTCTCCAAATCTCTTTGCTCAAGCCTATTTAGATCATGTAATGCGCTTTCGTTTTCCTTTGCGGAGAAGTCTGCCAAAATGATTGGCATTTTGTTGTAATTTAATGCAGAACGAGCCGTAAGGATAAATTGCACATTTCCTTGAGATAAGAGAGCAAATTTATGAAGTATGTCCATATAGTTTGTGTAATCATCAATGATGACTAAGACACGAAATTCCTTTGCCAAAGTGCAGATTGCAGCAATCTCTTCAGATAGCTTTTTAGAATCTGCATTTGCCAAAACAAAGATATGTATATCTTCCCGAGATAAGCTAAACCTTAATTCATGCAAGCATGCCGTCTTACCATTTCCCATATCGGAATGAACAAAGATATATTTCTTATTTTGGAGAACATCTTTCTTGATGTCAAAATAACAATCTCTATATATAAAACCTGTGTACTTACCCCTGGATTTATGGAAAAGACAATCATTGCATTGTCCGTTTAGCAGTAATCGAAAGATATCGTCTGGCTTTGGCGGATGTATATCAAAACTACGATGGTACTCATGTTGAAATGCCGTATATAAGCGTTCTGTGGGAAGCTTTACATTAGGGGAATATGTTTTCTTCACATCTTTGATTGTTGTTGCAAAATTGTCGATTCCAATTTTATACACTGTACCGAACCTGCTTAAGCGATGTTCTGCATTCAGCGTTAGAAATGGGCTATCAATAATAATCGTTTTATCAACATAATTTGCATTAAAGATTATTTTGCTCAAATCTAAATTGCAAACGCTAAAATAAAAGTAGGCCACTAGAGGCCAAAACGCTCGAAAAAAAGT
>CAYYKC010000196.1:0-2117 GCA_964471605.1 uncultured Akkermansia sp.
AACGCTCCCCATTTCGACAAAGCTCAATCCATCGAGCTTCATTTGAAGGACTCTCCGATGCTTTTCGGGGAGTCTTTCAAGTATTGCGTGAAGGCATTCTACATCATCGATAAGTTCAACTTTCTCCCGGGGACTTGCTTGGCAACGGTCATGCTCCGTCTCCAACAGGGAGAACTTTTCATTCTCCTCCAGAGGAGCATCAAACGATCTGTGCTTCTTCCGGCGGGTCAAATCTGCCAAAGGTTCGCTATACTTCGGATTTTTTACATTACGCTTATGCTGACTCAGCTTCTTGGTAACGCAGCCCTGAAAATAAGCGCAGTCGCAGAAGTGCTCTGGAGGTAGCTCACGCTTGAGTTCTGCATATATCTGCATGGCGAGGTCTTGAAGCCGCCCTTTGAACATGTGGCAGGAGCTTCCGTGCTTTTTAGTGGAGGCAATGATGACCTTTAGTGCCCCATATTCAGCCGGACGGCTCTTGAAGTCCGACTTGCGGTACACGATTTCGTCAATTTCAATCTGCTCTACTTCTTCATTATTATCGAATAAGCCAACTTTTTGTTTACGGATTTTACTCATTGTTTGGATGGTGTTTCTGCGCAAATCGCCCGCCGAAAGCAGCTTTGCGCCTCTGCCATCCCGCCAGATGAGGAGTGAACTCTCTTCATGGCATTTTGTCAGGGTGCCCACGCTCCGTAACTCGCGGAGCGAAGCTGCGAGCAAGACGTTTTCACGCAAACTCCACCCCTGAGCCCCTCTATGGAAGCTTAAATAGTCATAACAAACTGATAATAAGCATCAAAATAATTTAAGAAGCCAGAATTAGGCATGTCTGGCGGAAGCTTATCCATATACGAGCGACAAAAAAGTTGCAGGAAATAGGTTCGGATTAAAGAGACTCATGCAAAGGAAGGGTTATGCCCCAGGAAAAAAGGGCTATCCACCACATGAGTATTCAAGAAATAACCCGCATTGCGGAAGAAACAGGAGCCACGGCTCAGACCAAAGCCAACAGGATTAAAGGATGGAATCTTATCTGCTGTCTGTATTCAGAATCTCGCAGCAGAGAGGAAGACCTCGTCCACGCTTATGCGGTTGAAGCGCGAGAGGTATGCATTGCCGGACTTCGTCTGGTTTATGCGCGTGCTGAAGCCGGGCTGCGCGGTAACAAGGAGCGTTTTGAGCGCTTAGGGCGAACTATCGAGCAGTTGTTTGAACGAGAGATGTATCTCTCCTCATTGTGCCGAGATGCAATCAAGAAAGCTAAAGCCGGAAAGGAGGTTGCCTAATGAACTCGAATGTCATTACTGCGGAAAGCTGCAACATTAAACCAACCAGTTTTACCTGCCCTGTAAGTGGCGATGTGATACGCGGTTTCCTTATGGACGGACAACCTCGCTTTGTTGGCAAGGATATTTGTGCAGCCCTCGGATATAAAGACTCAACAAATGCAATCAAGCAACATTGCCGTGGGGTGGCAATTTACCACCCCATCGTAGATACACTTGGTCGTACACAGGAAGTTCGCATCATTTCTGAACCGGATATGTATCGTCTCATTTGTGGTTCTAAGTTACCGAGTGCTATTCAATTTGAATCATGGGTATTTGAGGAAGTGCTACCTGCCATTCGTAAGTCCGGCGGTTATATTGCAGAAGTGCAGAATGAATCTCCGGAACAGTTAATGGCCCGCGCTTTAAAGGTTGCAGAAGAAACTCTTGCTCGTGCTGAGGCTCGAAATCGTGAGCTCGAAAATAAGGTCGAGGAAGCACGTCCCAAGGTTACATTCGCCAATGCCGTTGCTGATTCAGATTCTACCTGCCTTGTTGGTGAACTCGCAAAGCTTCTCAAGCAAAATGGCGTGGATATCGGGCAGAATCGACTTTTCAAGTGGCTGCGTGAACACGGATACCTTACAAAACGCAATGCTCCTACGCAGCGTTCGATGGAACAAGGACTGTTCCATGTCATTGAACGCGCAGTGGTTCGTCCTGATGGCACTTCTCTTACCGTCAGCACTACCAAAGTTACCGGTAAAGGACAACTTTATTTCATCAACCTGTTTCTGGATAGAAAGGAGGCATCCGTATGAGCCTGTACCCCGCACAGCAGCTTTC
>CAYYKC010000197.1:0-2113 GCA_964471605.1 uncultured Akkermansia sp.
ATTTCATTTTGTCCGCTGCAATCAGCGCATGCTTGACGATCAGCATCTCCACCCAAGTCCGTTCGTCGTACTCTGCCGGACGACCGTTCTTGAGATACTCTGCCATCGCCGCGCTCATCACATCATACTTTGCGCCGTTGTAAACTTCTTCTACTGTTAATCTTGCCATGTTCGCACCTCCTTTGCAGTACACAACAGTACCACAGAGGTTTGCGAAAGGCCAGAGAAAATCCAACTTATTTTTTGCTATTATCAGCATTACTTAAAATAGCATACACGCGCTTTAAAATCATAAAAACATTTAAAAGAATTTTGATAATCAAAAACGCAACTACACCAATAAATATTTTTTTAATAGTATCTGTAAATTCAATAAAGTCAGGAAGTACAAATAGTAGAACAACAAAGATTGAATATACTATATCTACAGATATGGTAACAAAGGTCTGGTCTATTACTTCTTTTTCTTTTTGGTTGGTTGTGCTTTTGTCTACAAGCAGTGCTAAAAACGACAAAAGTAATGTTGCGACAATAGAGAACACAGTCATTATTGTTCCTGCTGAAGTTGCGACTTTTTCATAGGGTAGTGAAAAGGACATTAATATCGCAATACATATCGGAGCAATTAAAAATGATAAAATATCAAACAAAGAAATTTTGTGCGTCTTATCATTTTTATAGACTTTAAACTGTTCTACAAATATTCTCACCAATTGTATTTTGGGGTTAAAAACAATTATCAGAAGTAATACTACTAAACATATAATTTGCCATAGTTCCATATTCGTAACCTCTTATTCCTCAAAAAAGGATAACGCATACTGATCAGCAAGAGAGTACAAACTCTCTTTTTGTATCGTACCATCTGCAAAATATTCCAAATCATCAGTTATATCGTATTCAGCGATCAATCCAGAAAATTCTGATAAACTAATTTTTCTTCTAACTTGTCCAAATTTCAAGGTTAATTTTGCATCATCGAATTGATCTGTGTACTCATCTTTAACCAAAACAGATTTGAGTTCATCGATAGATGGTTGTTTTTTCGTAATTCCACGCAAAAATTCAACAACATTTCCAGCCCGAGGTGCATTCAAAGAGATAATTACTTCCTGCTCAACTTTTTTGCGTTTTTTCTTTCCAATATTATCTGCAACATCGCTAGAAATATCAGAGTATGTAGTCAAGAGGCTTAGTTTCTCAGGCACATATCTCTCGTGCCCTTCAAACATGCCATTAGAAACCATTACTTCCAAATGACAAACTAAGCCTTGCGGTGCTAAAAAATCATTAAATGTGTTCTGAAAAGCAGTTTTACAACCACTTTGCCCATGACGATGAAAAATCATTACGTTTTCTTCGCCTTTTTGATAGCAGAATACATTATGACCGTATATTGCGGAATTATTTTTTCCAGCAAACACCGTAATTTTATTTGTTGTGTGCTCAACCACGGTAAAGTTTTCGTTTGCCTTTCCTGCTTTAGGATGTATAACCAATCGTTGGATCGAATTGTTAACGACCCCTTCCTCAGCATTACCTTCCAGCAAAATGGTTCTATTGGTATATGCGTCAACCTTGCTGGTTTTTATATATTCAAAATATTCTTTCAATAATTCGAATAAATCGATAGTTGCCTTGCTTCCTTCCGAAGAAATTAAGAGGTTTTCAGTACGATACTTAGGTGATATCCTGCATTGATATGCCGTAAAGGACTGAGCAATCTTCTTTTTGGGCGCCATTATTGAACCTCCAATTTAAATTAATATTCCATCGCAATGATCTACCTCGTGCTGGATGATCTGTGCTGTCCAGCCGGTATATGTCTTAATGCGGATCTGCAGTTCCAAGGTCTGATACTTGACCTTAATAGATTTATAACGTTTGCACGGACACGGGCCGCCAAGAAGCGACAGACAACTTTCTTCAGTGGTGTACGGACCATCCTTTTTAATGATCTCGGGATTGAGCATCACCGTATATGTAGGAGCTCGTCCACTCTCGTCAAGGAAGGCGATGATGCGCTTGCGCACACCGATCATATTCGCCGCTATGCCAACACAACTATCTTTATGCGCCATGAGCGTATCCATCAAGTCCTGCGCGACCTGCA
>CAYYKC010000198.1:0-1029 GCA_964471605.1 uncultured Akkermansia sp.
CCGAAGTGGCCCATGCCCTGACGCTGTACTACTATAGCCATCCCAATGAAGTCACAAAAGGTTATGTCGTCCTGAATCAGGAAGGCACACTTTCCGACGCTGATAAAATGGGTAACCTTGCAATGGTAGCAGTTTTTGGCGACAACTGGAAGAGCACCGTAAGTTTGAAGTATGATGGGTGGCATGGTAGCTACGATTCCTCTTCTTTTCAAGGTAACGAAATCGTGCTGATGAGCAAGGTTGAGACTCTCACCGATTTGTTAGGTGGTACCATCGCAGATATGCCTAGTCTGGTCGGCGAAAACTTCAAGAGCTTTATGGAAACTGAACTGGGATTCTCTGCTGAGGACATGGAGAATTCCGACAAGGCTGCGGACGCTGCCGTGCTGTATGTTGCGAATGGTACAAGCCAGCTGACTCCTGAACAGCAGGAGCGTTTTAAGGAAATTGTAAAGGAGTCGGCACAGGCAGACGATGTTTTCGGTACTATGCTTAACGGCCTTTCTGATCTCTATGGCAGCAACGTCATGGGTGCAGCAGCTGCCTATGCCATGCTGACAGCCTATTGTCAGTATGAGGATAACCTGGCCGGCAACACAAACATGATGGATGCATTGGGTACACCTGACACGAGTGGTGTCGCTACTGGCTCTTTGCAGGAAATGAGCAACATGATCAATACTTCTTTAAGCCGCCTGGATGCACTTCTGGATGCTGGTGATGGACTGAACTTCGATACGTATTGGGATGAGGTATCCGGAAAAGATGCAGCAGCTTTTATTGGTGTTATGGGTACTGTGAATGATGCGAGGGGCCAGGTTGTTGATAATCTGGGAACCAGCGGTTGTTTCACAACGCTGGAATTGCAGAATTTGTTTACAAATTATAGCGCTGGCGCCATCACTGTTTTGGCTGAGGTCTTGTCTGATGGGACACTGAAAATCACAACGGTCCCTGAAGTAAACTAAATTGTGTATAAGCGTGAGTAATGGGTGCAGGCGAATACAACATTACACAAGGGAGTACACA
>CAYYKC010000198.1:1039-2099 GCA_964471605.1 uncultured Akkermansia sp.
ATAAGACTGCTCGGACGATTGCTGACGGGCATTCTTTGCGTAGTAATGATTGCAGGTATATTGTCGTTGCCAGTAATGGCAGCAACCGTTACCGGACACGAAGTTGATGATCTTACTGCAACTTATGTAGACACCTCTAAAGATACCAGTAGTTATGCAGCCCAGGCATGGACCGCTACCAGCGGCGGTTTGAGTTGGACGGATACAACTGGTTCATCGGGTAGATTGATTAAAACATATTATTATAAAGCAACCACCTTGACACTAAAGAACACTTCCGAAGAAACACTGGTCCTTTCATTTGATTATTCGGTTACACTCAATAGTGGCACCGTAGTGATTGATGGTAAAGTTGTTGGCACTGATATAGATGCCTCCGGCAGTATTGCGAAAACACTGGACGGGGGAGCATATATTGAAATAACAACGAAAACTGCGGAAAGTGCGGCAAAAACCACCACCGTAACGCTGTCCAATATCAAGCTGGATGTGCAGCAGGTGGAAACCACCTTTGCAGCACCAAGCAACGGCAGCTACAAGGTGGACGGAACGGCAATCACAGCAAATACTTCATATACTAACGCATCCACAAAAAGTTATGTTTTGGCGGCAACTCCGGCGGTTAACTATGTGTTCGATGGATGGTACTTCAACGATACGAAGTATTCCACTGCACTGACCCTCAGTGGTATTAGCTTCGTTTCGGATACTACTGTGGAAGCCAGATTCGTTTGGGAGCCCCTGCTGCAGCAGACCGGAGCGCCTGCGGACGCGGCAGAGCTGATCGATGTGAATTCCAGTTACTATCACGACAGCAGCACCGCGCTGGTTTCTAATGTTTACACAGGTCAGTTCCCGGGAACGTATTCCGGCTATACTGTGACCGCTGCGTCGCTGACGAAGGACTATTGCGATATCCAGCGGGTGCCCTCCCTCCAGTGGAGCAGCACCATGGGCATCAGCACCTCCGGCACCGCCAAAGGTGACTATGTGGAGTCGGGAGGACAGGAGAGCTATTCCCAGGCCAGAATGTATTCGGATATTATCCGGATCTATGCCA
>CAYYKC010000199.1:0-2072 GCA_964471605.1 uncultured Akkermansia sp.
CAGATGTGCTGGAAGAATGCGCCTATGCTCTCCGCTATTTCGAGAAACAGGCTCAGGCTTCCGGTGCATCTGACCATCATGCTTCCCTCAGCCATGTTGCATGGCGTTTCCCCCATTAACCCGCATTTGCTTGTATGAACTTCTTGCAACGCCTCGCCGCCCGCATCTTTTTCGGTTCGCATTCTGTCTTTGAATCAGCCAACCGTTCACCTCGGCGTGCGGACGTTCCCGGAAGTGGCCCGCGAGACAGCTCACTTGACCTGACTCCTGGAGTCCGTTCCGAGCTGGTACGCCGGAGCCGCTATCTGGTGAAAAACTCCGGTTTTTTGCAGGAGATTGTAGGCAGTATGGCTATGTACTCTATCGGTGATGGCATTATGCCCCAACCCGCGAGTAAAGATGCAGCATGGAATAAGCAAGCCCTCGACTACTTCAACCGCTGGGCGAGACACGCAGAAATCACCGGGCGATTCAATCTTGTTACCTGTCAATATCTCGCCTGTATGGCTCTGGAAGTAGACGGCGAGATGTTTATCCTGAAAACTGAGGAAGACGGCGTACCGAAGATTCAGCTTATTGAGACACACCGTATCGGCAGCACCGAGGAAGATACCACCGAAAGCACCATCATTGATGGCATCCGCGTAAACGACCTCGGCAAGCCGCTTTCCTACCGTCTTTTGTTGGATAACGGCAACCATCGCGACCTTGCAGCCCGCGATGTCCTGCACCTCTTCACTCCCATGTCTATCTCCCAGATGCGCGGGTATCCGACCATTCAGCACAGTATCAACCACATGCTGGATGTTGCCGAGTTGCTGGCGCTCGAAAAGCATGCCGTCAAGGACAACGCCGATATCTCGCGCGTCCTCAAAACCAGCCGGGCTGAGGTGGATGACCGGGATTTCCAACTCAATGCCCCGGTTCAGCCCCAGGGAAGCGACCCCGGATTCCTCCAGACCATCCTTGGTGGTAAGCTGGTGAAGATTCAGCCGGACGAAGCTATCGAGAGCTTCCAGAGCAACCGCCCGAGCCCCACGTTCCAAGGATTCCTCGATTTCCTGCACCGGGATAGTGCGCTGGGCTTATTGCCGTATGAGTTCGCCAGCGATTCGTCCAAAATAGGTGGTGCCGGAGTAAGACTTACCGTGGCGAAAGCCGACCGCAGATTCAGTCGCAGACAATCCGTGCTTATAGACCGTATGCTTCGCCCGATTTGGCATTTCGTCATCGGGCATGCCATCACGGCGGGCAAACTGCCACCCGCAGAGGACTGGACGGAGGTCGACTTCGTCACGCCCCGCCGAGTCACGGTGGATGCCGGACGCGAAGCCCAGCAGAACCGCGAGGATGTCAAGGCGGGGCTGAAAACTTTAACTGACCACTTTGCCGAACTCGGCTGTGATATCCACCATGAGCTGGAAACCCGCGCCCGCGAGATGGCTCTCGTGAAAGAGATAGCTGCCAAGTACGGTGTAAGCCCGCAAGACCTGTATCAATCCTTTACCCAGACCACACCATGATAACCGCCCCCATGCAGCCCTGGCTGATAACGCTGGAAGCCTACCGCGAACTCTGCACCGTGAACTTTCAATCCCCGGCGCAGAGTAATGCTGTTGACGCAAAGGCTCAATCTTACGAACTGAGGGACGGACTGGCCACCGTTCGCATTCACGGAACGATGCTGCGGCAAGTATCGCCTCGACAGAAAGCTATTGCTGCCATTTGCGGGGTACGCCTGTGCAGTATGGAAGAAACCGCCTCAGCGTTGCTACAAGCCGCAGCAGATCCGGCGGTACATACCATTCTGCTTGATATCGACTCCCCGGGTGGTACGGTCAACGGCACGCCCGAACTAGCGCAGGTGGTACGAACCGTAGCCAAGGACAAGCATGTCTACGCCTTTACTGCCGGGCAATGTTGTTCCGCTGCTTACTGGGTTGCCAGTCAGGCTGATGTCATCTACGCAGCACCGTCTGCCACGGTGGGCTCAATCGGTGTCATTCTGCCGGTAGTGGATAGCTCCGCTCTCTATGACCGCTGCGGCTTGAAGATGGAAGTATTCTCCGCTG
>CAYYKC010000200.1:0-2047 GCA_964471605.1 uncultured Akkermansia sp.
TAATTCGCACGTACGGTGGTGTGAGAGGGGGACGAAAGTCCCCCTACTCGATCATCAGAGTTTCTGCAATCGGTTCAATACATCCGGCGGAAGAGATTTCCACTCTTCAGGAGTATTCAGCCCCCGGCGCAGCAAAAGCTTCCCCTCTGAACTGTATACCTCCAGAGTCAGCAAATTATGCGCTCCACGCAGTAGAATCGTTCCATCCGCATCCCGGAACTGCACGGCAGAAACCCCGGCGCGCCCGACCATCCATCCCGATCCTCCCGGGTTTGCATCGCGAGCCAAATCGCGAATGGCCTGCAATTCGTCCGTCACCCCGGGTGCATCAAAAGAATCCGGCAGCGTGGCAAAGTGGCGACAGATGTTGCGACGACGTTCCCTAAATTGGCGGCGGATGTCCTCCGATACAGTCATGGGGCGATGCATTCGGTCACCACCCACGGCCGCTTCTGCAGAATGATGCACATCCGGCGATTGGGTCGGGCGCGGCAGCAATTTCACCACGATTTCTCGTATCTGCCCGCCGTAGGAAAGGGTGGCTTTTACCTCATCCCCCACCTTGCGCTCTTGCAGGAATGCCGCCATGGCGGCCTTATCCCTGATTGCTACACCATCCAGTTTCAGGATGACATCCCCGCGTTTCACCCCGGCCAACTCGGCCGGACTGCCGGGCCAGACGGAGCGCACCGGCACCCCCTGCTCCACCCCGGTATAGACTCGCAGTGCCGGCGAAAGCTCCCCTCCCACAACGCCGAACGCGGCTCTTTCCGGCGCAGCTTCGCAGAGAGGCCAGAAAGCGAGCATCAACAACACCGGCATCAGATAATTCTTCATCATAACAAGTCAGCAGGAACAGTTACTTCCGTTCGGTTGGGAACCGTGACCATCACTTTCATATCATCGGCGGCATCCATCACAAAGGTATCCTCGTATGTCACCTCCACGCACTGCACGGGTATCGCGTTGGCATCCCAGCGGATAGAATCCCCGCCGGATGTCTCGATAATGCTGCGGCTTGTCACAGCCTGTGCCGTATCTGCCACAGCATTGCTACGCAGCGCTATGCCTGTTCCCAGACTGCAACACATCAACAGGACGGCTGCAGCTGTCACCTTCCTCCAATACGGACGAGCAGCCATGCGTGCGCGGCGCACCTCCGTGGCCGCAAGATACATCCGCAAACCAACACGGTCTTTCAGCCCGGGCTCCATCGGTGCCGGGCGCAGTCGCGCCAACAACTCTTCCTCACGACGGAATTCTTCCTCTGCCTTTCCCGCATTCAGCATGGCCTCCAGCAACCGGGCTTTGAGCGCGGGGTTCAGGGGAGCCGGAGTAACACCCGGCACGGGGTTCTTTTCGTTGAAGTCAGTCATGATTCGATGGGGTTATCCTCCAGTTCCTTTCGCAGAGCCTGCATGGCATAGCGATAACGGGACGTGATGGTGGAAAGGTTGGTATGAGTCATTTCAGCGATTTCACGGAACGAGTGTTCACCCCATATTCTGAGGATAACCACCTCCGCCATTTCTTTGGACAGCGAGCGAAGAAGCGACTCCACACGCCGACGCAGGTATTCCGAATCAGCCGCGCAGGCCAACCAGGGGCAATCTTCCTCGCCCTCGCTCAGGAATTCCTGCTGACGGGCTGCGTAGCTGCGCCGCACTTCCTCACGCCGCCCACGATCCATCGCCAGATGGCGAATCGCCGTGTACGCATAGGAAAGCCACTGCTCCGGGCCACCCTGAAAAGAACCGGATTCCACCGCCTGCACCAGCTGCACGAGGGCTTCCTGCAACACATCCTCTGCATCGGCCTCACGGCGAGTCTGTTGACGGGCATAGAGCAACAGTCTGGCGCCGTTTTCATCCAACCACGCAGACCAATCCGGCATTGCACCGGAAGAGTGTTGCTTTGACGGTGTATTTCTCACTTCTTTCATTGCTTCAGGCGCATTCGGAGCGCTGTTTTATTTGAATAACTCCATTTTTCTGATCGAGTAGGGGGACTTTCGTCCCCCTCTCACACCACCGTACGTGCGAATTAC
>CAYYKC010000201.1:0-2003 GCA_964471605.1 uncultured Akkermansia sp.
ACAGTAAACTTGACGGAGTAATAATTTATGTTAAGTTACTTACACATGAGCAACAAAACAATTATTAACCACTTTTCAAAGCACGGCATCATCCGCATCATGGAGGTTGATGCTCTGAATGCTTTGCTGGCCAAGTTCAGCGAGGTTTTTAATGGCTCAGAAGTACAAACCAACTACGCCTCTCTTGAAGAAGTCAATTACAACAAGATTGAGGAGGTTGTCATGCATCTGGATTCTACGGATCCCGATTCAGCAACCGCTCGATTGGGCGACACGTTGGATAACATTTCTGCCATTCATGAACACTGGACTTATTCACAATCAGAAATCGAACAGCTGGACGCCCAGTATCGTAAGTATCTCGACCAATCGATAAATAGCGCATCTTCACTTTCAACGATAGTGGCACTATGCTTGCATGATGATGAGAGCTTGGAACAACGCATCAGCCTCATCTTGGCTCGCCTGACTGCCATTGAGAAGAAAAGCTACCATGATTACCCATGGAATTATGGAGATACGCAACATGATACCGAATCCGAAGCTCAAGAAAACTCTGGATTCTACGTTCCGGAAATGGCCGTTATCCAGTCCCGTGTTGACCAATGTGTTGAGGCTATCAACAATGCGTTTGCAGAGCGTAACCATCCATCGCGTTGCAGGATTCGCCCATTCACACCAAAGGAGGATGGGCAGTTCTGGGTTGTTGTGGAGCAAGGCGGCAAATCTCTATCAATTGAGGTTCTGTCAGATGACGGCGAGGGTAAGACTGAAACATACCTTCCGCTGATACGAAACGTCGTCATGTTAGATACAAAGCACCGCATCTTGCGAGTCAACTCGCCGTGTGAATGGCAGGATAAACTGTACCTCAAGCAGTTCTCATATCTGTTCTTCGGGCGCGAGGATGCTTTCGTAGACAAGCCGGTGTTCACATTCGAGCCCTTGAAACGATTGAGTCTGCATGATGCCTTTCCCATCAACCATGCGGCAAAGATACGTAGTGTCGAAGTGACTCAGATTGAATGCGGTTTGGAGATAAATGGCAGGCAGCACTTTGTCCACCTTAAAACCAAGTCTGACGTATCGGATTCATGGGATAAGTTCAAACCCTTGATAGACACCATCTATACTGTCGTATTGATAATCAAGATTGATGAGATTAAGAACCCTGTTACTGTTCGCATTAAGGGCAAGCGAGGATTAAGCGTCAGTAAAAACTCCTACACTGAGTATGTGCGAGACTGGTTATTCAGGTTGGGCTTTGGTTTGAACATAGCGGTCGAAGTTGACCCAGAATGTGAAGACGAACAAGCGTTGGAGGCAGAAAACAACGCGCGTGCATTCTGGAAGCAAGTCCACGCGATTTGGTTGAAAGGCACCATGAGTATGAATGACCTGTGTCGTATGTATTCACCTCGCGTGAAGAACTTTATGGGACAATTCATGAACAGGACGAATGATGAGGCTGTTTCATCAAAATGGACTGACTCATCAGGTCGTATCTGGGATGTATACAGAGGCAACGATGGTAAGTATTACGCTTACGATGCTGAAACTCAGAGTTATCCTGCCAAAGATGCTCCAAAAATCCCGTATAATGATGTAGAGCTGAGGACATTGGATAAGAAGAAGCTGGCGAAAACATTGCAGACTGCCTTGATTGGGGATTCCTCAACAGGTGAGAGTCTCCGAGATACGCAAACCGGCATGTATTGGCTTGGCCATTACTATCCGATGCGTATCAAACTGTACCTGCACATTTCCGGTGACACTAAAGACCATGGGTATCGTTATGTGCTACAAGGTAATCGCGACCCGAAAGGGACGCTCTGCTTTGTCAGCTTTGATGATGATGTGCCGGAAGAGTGTAAGTCCGAGCTTGAAGCCAGGAATATACAGTTCTGTTCCATTTGGGCACTTCTCGATGTGGATGGCAAGAGCGTATGTCGTGAAGTAGACCTCAATGAAAACTTTGATATGCCACCTGCAGCTGACCCTGC
>CAYYKC010000202.1:0-1951 GCA_964471605.1 uncultured Akkermansia sp.
AAGGTTCTTATTCAGTTAATGCGCGGATTGCGTTCAGAATGCGATCCTGCTCCTTATGAGGCAGCCGGCCAATCCTTACAGAAAGTTCAGCAATAATGCTGTCGGTGACGGGTGTCACAACATCCTGCAGCAATGCATCCGCAGAGAGATGTAATGCATTTGCTATTTTGACAAAGGTATCCAGCTTAGGTGTCTTGACACCTCTTTCGATTACACTCATGTGGGTGGGGCTGATATCGACGATCTCAGCCAGTTCCTCCTGAGTCAGATGTGCTTGTTCTCTGGCTTCTTTGATTCTGCTGCCAATGGCGATCATGTCCATCTTTACCCCTCCTTTTAGAACCAGTTACTAATTCTAAAGATAGTATATCCGGGGTTTGTGAATAACTACAGAAGCCTGAAATCAAGAATTTAGTTCTAAAGAACTAAATCACTAGAGCTGATAGAACGAGTATCTTTGTGGATTGCCGGGATTCTAACATTCTTATTTACATTTAACTCTGTAAAAGTTAAAATGGAATTAGAATGTTACAAGGAGGTCCGCTATGGGAATTCTTGATTTTCTGAAGAAGTCGAAAGTGCAGGAGCCCTTCAGGGAAACCACCTTTGAATGTAAGCGGGGCGATTTGACTATCCGGGGTACAGAGTACCGTCCAGAGGGTGAAAATCTGCCCGTTGCCATTGTCAGTCACGGATTTATGGCCTGGCAGGATACCGTCCGGCATTATGCCAAGGAGTTGGCTCAGATGGGGTATTGCGCATACTGCTTCGACTTCTGCGGCGGCAGTGTCATGAAGAAGGGCAAGAGCGACGGTGCTACCACCGATATGTCTGTGCTGACGGAGGTGCTGGATTTGGAGGCTATAATCAAGTATGCCCAAAGTCTGCCCTATACTGGAAATGAGCTTCTGCTCATGGGTTGCAGTCAGGGTGGCTTTGTTTCCGCATTGGTGGCTGCCAAGCATCCTGAATTGGTGAACAAGCTCGTGCTGTTCTATCCGGCACTGTGCATCCCCGATGATGCCCGGTCTGGCAAGATGATGTTCGCCAAATTCGATCCCAGGAACATCCCTGAGCGGATCAACTGCGGCCCCATGAAGCTGGGTAGGTGTTACCCCGCAGATGTGATCGACATGGATCCCATCAAGGAGATTTCACTCTATCGCGGCCCGGTGCTGATTGTCCACGGAACCAAGGACAATATCGTAAACCCCGATTACTCCCGTCAGGCACAGCGGTCCTACCCCAATGCGAAACTGCACATCATCGAGGGCGGTGCACACGGATTCGGTAAGAAACATGATGCCATTGCTACGGCACATTTGAGAAGATTCGCTGAATAAGCATGCTGTGATTATCTAAGGAGGAAGCCTAATGACTCTGAATGAAATGATCTACCACCGCAAGTCCTGCCGGAGCTTTACCGGAAAGCCGGTGGATGCGGAAATGATCGAAAAGATTTTGTCCTTTGAACTGAAGCCCCTGTATCCGGAGATCAAGGTCCGCATGGATATCGTCAGCCGGGACAAGGTCAAGTGCATCTGCCCCTGGACTACACCCCAGCTGATCACCATTTACTCTGAGGAAACTGAGGGCTATCTGGAAAACATCGGCTTCCTGTTCCAGCAGATGGATCTGTACCTGCAGACCTTGGGCCTGGGTGTCTGCTGGCTTGGCATGGGCCGGATGAATCCCAAGACTACCTCTCAGGTAGAGGGCATGAAATTCGTCATCATGCTGGCCTTTGGTCATCCCAAGGGCGATCAGCTGCGCCACGACCTGAAGGGTTTAAAGCGCAAATCCATGGAGCAGATCACGGATAAGGCGGATCCAAGACTGGAACCTGCCCGGCTTGCTCCTTCCGCGGCCAACAGCCAGCCCTGGTATTTCACCCATGAGGGCGATACCATCCATGTTTACTGCACCGATAAGGGCATGGAGAGCCATATGA
>CAYYKC010000203.1:0-1888 GCA_964471605.1 uncultured Akkermansia sp.
TTCTCAGTCAAGGCATAAAGTCTTGAACCCTGTCCACCAGCAAGAAGCATTGCAATCATTTCTTTTGCCATAATTATCTTACCCTCCTAGGTTTTCTCTCGTCTAATAGTACAAAAATTATAACACACATTCAAAAATAATGGTAGTTTTTCACAACAAAAAAAGAAAGAAATTTTATTTTTTCTCTCTTTTTTCGTGTTTTGGGATTATTTTCCCACAAAAACATAGATTTTTTATCTAATTTTACTAATACTTTTATCTTCTAGTCCTTTTATCACAGTGCGGGTTGTGTGCTATACAATTCTCCGGATACCTAAAATAGTTCGATAAGTTGCATTAGAAGTAATGATTCCATTCTTCGGATTACTGGCATGTACGATTTTCCCGTTTCCGATATAGATGCCGATGTGTCCGGAATACCAGACTAAGTCACCCGCTTTGGCATTCTCCAATCCATCAACTGCCCGCCCGGATTTTCCCTGCTCACCGGAGGTTCTTGGAAGGGATATTCCAAAATGCTTGTACACACTCTGAACAAAACCGGAGCAATCTGCGCCGTTTGTCAGGCTTGTGCCACCATAGACGTATGGATTGCCGATGAATTTCATGGCATAATCTGCAATTTGCTGACCGAGGTCTGTGGTGCTCTCACTGCTTGAACCGCTGCTTGAACTGCTGCTTGAAGAACTTCCTGCACCGGAGCTTGTGCTTCCACCAACTGCATTATTGTTGCCGGAACCTGAGCCACTTCCACTACTTGTGTCTGCACCGTTGCCGGAAGATGGCTTGCTTGCCGGCTTATTGGCTGCCTGTTGCTGTTTCAATGCTTCTTTAGCAGCCTCTTCGGCACGTCTGCGCTCTTCCTCTTCTTTTTTCAGTCGGGCCGCTTCCTCTGCCTTGGATTCTGCTTCCACATTTTCTGTATATACATTCACGTAATCTGTGGACACATAACCCGGTCCATCTTCTACATCAACTTTAACCCAGCCTTCGACTTCTTCTAAAACGTTCAAAATGTCTCCACCCGGAACAAGTCCTAAAACCGCTGAATCCGTTGTCGCGTCCTTTCTCACCTTAAGTGTAGTAGTTGTAACTTCCGCAAGTCTGGTTCCTACTTCCTTTGCACGGATTTCTGCCGCCTCACCTGTCAGCACAAACTCACCTTTCACATAACCTTTTACACTGCCGGACTCTATGTAGTACCAGCCGTTTTCCTCACCATGCATTCTCCCCACAGAGTTATCATATAATTTCCCGAGGATTTCTCCTTCTTCACTTGGGAGGCTTCTGATATTCACATAGTTGGTAACGTCAGCGATGATAAGATTGCTTTCTGACACCGGTGTTTCTTCGCTTTGCAGCTGCTCACCTTCCAAATTTGCACTTCCGTCTGTCACCTCGCTACTATTCTCACTCGTCAGACCAGTTTCCAGTCTATTCAATGAAAAACCTGTCAGTTCGCCTGTTCCCGCACCCACTTCGTCTACTTCGTGACGTTCTGCTTCCGCTTCCGGTGTCATCTCTGTTCTTGCCATTTCTGACATATTCATTTCAGTTGTCTCTGCTCCTGCCAGTCGACTTTTATCTGCGTTTTCTTCTTGCATTGCGCTTGCCGCTGCAATCACCGTGCACACGCACATCCCTGCACACAATATTTTAACTTCTCTCCACTTCATCTCTCTTTCCCCTTGAATTTATTTGTTCGAGTCAGTCTCATCTGGCTACTATGCCTGCCTCATGTATTACGAACATATTACGATATGTTACAGGAAAAGAAGACTTTTGTGAATGGTTTTTACAATGGGAATTACTGGAAATAACACTCTGCTTTTCACACAAATTGGGATTTGTATGGACTATCGCGAGGACAAAACAAATACTCCATTGG
>CAYYKC010000204.1:0-1871 GCA_964471605.1 uncultured Akkermansia sp.
TTACCTGCTAACCGACCACACCGGTTTTTACGAGCGCTACGGCTGGGAATTCTTCTGCACCGCCATGGGAGACGGAGAGGAAGCACCGGCAAGAATGTATATACACAAAATGTGACAAAAAGTAAGAAAAAGGAGTCCTTCCGGACTCCTTTCAGACCGTAGACAAACCCGCTAACGGCTTAGGCCGGCAGCGGGTTTGTTGCGCTTATGTTGAAAGAATCGAAGAAAATAGTGCAAATGCAGCTGAGAAACCGTTGAGATTGGGCGGTTTTTCCACCGCTTTTTTGCAAGTTTTTTAAGATTTAGGCATGCGTAAGTAAGCGCAGCCTTCACTTCCATCTGCGCCCTGCCAATTTCTTGTGTATAACGGAAACCATGAAGCTCTTTTGCAAGGGCAAATATCCGCTCAATAGTCTCTTTTCTGTATTGGTAATATTCTCTTATGCCGTATGTGTAGCGGTTTTCGTCCGCTTCCTCCCATGCTTCCTGCCAAACATGTCGAGCCACTACTTTGGTGTGTGCCTGACTCATGGTGCATTGACTCAAATACGGGCAATGCTCACATACCTTCGGGTCACTCTTGTATTCTTTGTACCCGTCCCGGTTTGTGGTACTGTAGCTCAATATCTCGTTTGCAGGGCATATATAACAGTCGTAGGCTTCGTCATAGACATATTCATATCTGGGGAAAAAGCCGTCTTTCGTTTTTGGCCGTCCGTAGGTGCTCAGAAGTTTTACGCCGCGCGTTTTCAGGTATTTTGCTATGGCTGGGGTCTTATACGCCGAATCCCCTACGACCACTTCTATGTTCATGTCCTCTATCTTCTCAAATACAGCGGGGAAAGTTCTTCCATCATTTTCGTTGCCGGGGTGTACGCTGTAGCCCAATACTACGCCATTTATGTCGCAAGCTGTCTGTACGCTGTATGCAAATACGTGCTTGTGTTCTCCTTTGCGGAACCATCCGCTTTCAGGGTCGCTTGTGCTCTGCTTGATGCGCTTTTCCTTCTTCTGCCTTGCTTTTTTCTTCTTGGAGGTGTTCGGATTTGCCTTCCCCTTGCCACTCCCTATTGGTGGTTTTGGCTCTTCATCGTTGTCCTGCTCGCCGTCATCCACATGCTCGCACGCTTCGGGTTCTTCCTCCTTCAGCGGCTTCTTTCCATGGGCTGCACGGTCTCGGTCTATTTCCTCTCTCAGCTCTTTTTCATACCACTGCGCCTGTTCTTCCACTATTGCATCGTCATACTTCTTGCTGTTGGCTCGGGCCTTTACGTGGGTAGAGTCTACAAATACTACTGATTCATCTACCAGTCCCGCTTCTATGCACTCTCCTAATATTCTGCGGAAGATTCGCTCGAACAGATCGCTGTCCTTGAATCTCCGAACATAGTTCTTCCCATATGTGCTGAAGTGCGGTACCGGCTCATGCAAGCTCAGACCAAGAAACCACCGATACGCATTGTTTACCTTTATTTCCTGTATCGTCTGCCGCATACTCCGTATTCCAAACATGTACTGCAGTATTGGCAGCTTGATCAGAATTACAGGGTCAAGGCTGGGGCGTCCATTATTTTCGCAATAGCTATCCTCCACCATCTCATAGATGAATCTCCAGTCGATGGCATTCTCCAGTTTCCTTACCAGATGGTCTTCAGGTACCAATTCATCCAGGCTTATTATCTCTATTTGTTCCCGGTTTGCTCCTCCGCCTCGTGTCATCATTTGCCTCGCCCCCTTTTTCCTATTTTACCATAAAAAAGTACCCATAGAAAGCTTTTTCACTTCCTATGGGTACTTTGTCTACAGTCTGAGACGGACACAGTCGTGTCCGTCTTTCTCATATCAAAACTTTTTCAGTGCGCCGCGAGCTT
>CAYYKC010000205.1:0-1804 GCA_964471605.1 uncultured Akkermansia sp.
TGTCAAGACTACCAACGGAACTACGGATACCGCCGATGATACAATCGTTGAAAACAGTGCAACCTCACTGGCAGTTTCTGAGGGTAAACTCACTTTCACACTGAAACACAATCAGTACATCTTGATTGAAAGACTGCCTGTTGGCAACTACCTTGTGAAAGAGGAGGCGGTTGAAGGTTATGACAGCTCCTTTGGTGATGTCGTAAAGGATCCCGGTAAATACAGCGTCGATCCGGCCACTATCACCACGAATAATACCACCGTTTTGGACTGCGAAAACGCATATCCGGTATACTACTCCAATTTGATTGTCAAAAAGGCAGTGATAACCCCTGCTTCTCATTCTGCAGTGGATCAGGCTCCGGAAAACGACGTGTTCACCTTTACCATCACCATCAGCAATTACAGCGATAGAATCAGTCTTGCCGGTGGAGTCGGTGCTAAATTCTATGAAAGTGCAGAGGATACTCAGCCGGACGAACGATCCTTGACCGTGACGAAAAATCAATTGACCTTTACCCTGAAACATGGCGAATGGGTAGATCTGAACTTGCCTGCTTGTGACTATATTATCGCAGAGACGGGATTGTACAGCACTGTAAACACCAGTGTGCTTGCTGACCACTATTCAACGACCTATACTGTTGATGAAGCAGAAGGTGTTGATGGGGGGAGTTATACCCTCGTTTCCGGCGAAGTAGAAACCGTGGAGTTTATCAATACCTATAAGCGGCATTATGCGGATCTTACCATTACAACGACTTGTGCAGATTCAGAGCAGAGCTTCCTTTTTGATGTGTCGGCAACAGATACTGCTATGGGTATCCATTTGACTGTTGTGCTGGTGGGCAACGCTTCGCAGACTATTCGAGATCTCCCTGTTGGCAAGTATACGGTTACTGAGCAGAATAATTGGAGTTGGCGAGAAGCCTCGGTCGATAGCAAGACTGTTGTGCTGCAGGATCAAAGTGTGACTGTACCGTTTGACTTTGGCGCTGTAGATCGCATTTATTGGCTGAACGGTTACAGCTATAACATCGGCAAGAAGGGAGGCAGCTAAAGATGGCAAAAGGAAAATATGTAGGACGATATCAAAAAGGCGGTGCCCATCTACGCAAGCGCAGACATACCAAACAACGAACCGCATTGCTGAGCATATTTCTGATTCTGTCTTTGGCTGTTGGTGGTACTTTGGCATACCTCGTTGCAAAAACCGATCATGTGCAAAATCAGTTTGAGCCTGCTTTTGTTACTTGTCAGGTCAATAACAACAATGATAATACCTTTGATGTGACCAACACAGGAAATGTGGATGCTTATATCCGGGCGGCGATTGTTGTAAATTGGATGGATGAGAACGGAAATGTACGGGGTATTGCTCCATCTTCCTCTGATTACACGCTGAGTGTAAACACGACAGACTGGTGGCAGGATACCAGCACAGGATATTACTATTACAAATATTCTGTGATTCCAACAGGGATCACCCAGAAGCTGATCACTTCCTATAGACTAGCCGAAGGCGTTACAGCTCCCAATGGGTATGAACTTAGTGTAGAAGTTGTGGCTGAAGCGATCCAGGCCGACGGCGACACAGACAACGGCAATGTTCCTGCATACAAGGATGCTTGGAGCATTGATTCCATCAGTGGAAGTTAAGGAGGTACAGCTATGAAGCAATCTGCAAAACTCTGTACCTTCCTGATGGTGCTGGCCTTGATTTTTAGTCTGACAATGACTGCCTATGCTGCCGGTTCTGTTACTTATGACGGGGATGCCAACAAGTTTATCTTTGCTCCCGGTA
>CAYYKC010000206.1:0-1766 GCA_964471605.1 uncultured Akkermansia sp.
TTTATTTTGAGGCAACCACCCCCTTGGGTTCGATTTTATTTTGAGGCAATACGCGCTCAGGGGGTCTTCCTGCCCCGCACCTGTTTTACCCCGGGCATCAGGCCGTAGGAAATGCATTTTTTCGGACACGCAGACATGCAGCTCATGCACCCGATGCAGTTGGGATGGCGGACAAACTCTGATTCTTCCACCCGGATATTCATCGGGCATTTCTTTGAGCACATGCCGCAGTTCACACAATTCTCCGCACGGCGGCGGATACCGAAGATTCGCAGCACACTGAAAAGTCCCTGTCGGGCACCGCCCGTGCAGAAATAATTGCAGAACGGCCTGTCCGTGAACAAGCCGAGCAAGAGAAACAGCACGATAATGCCGGAGGCCACAGTCAGAATGTCACCATGTACCAGCTTGCTGAAGTTGTACGGTCCCTTGAGCAGCTCTATCACCACCCCCGCGCTCAGCAACATGAAAAAAGCATAGCGGCTCAGCTGCAAATAGCGCTGCACCCGATAAGGAACACGCAGACGCGGCAGTTTCAGCCAACGCCCCAGGCGGGACATCCAATCCTGCACCGCCCCCAGCGGACACATCCAGCCGCAGAAAAACACACCGAAGAGCAGAATGGCAGGCAGCAAAGCATCTGCCGCCAGCTTGGTGTTGAAACCAACAAAGGCCATGGCCGCCAAAAAGGCCGCCTGCACCAGAAAACGCAACAACTGTACTCTCTTCCTCATCCTGCACGGCATTATACCAGCATTCCCCGCATAACACAAACACAAAAGACGGCAAGAGCCCCCTGCCGACAAAGACAGGGGGCTCTTGAATGTAAATGTGTAACCGAGGAAGATTTACACAGCGGCCTTGATGATGGCGGCGAAGGAGTCTGCCTTGAGGGCAGCACCACCCACGAGGGCGCCATCGATGTCGGGCTGACTCATCAGCTCGGCAGCGTTGCCGGGCTTCACGGAGCCACCGTACTGCAGGCGCACCTTGTCGGCGGCCTCTGCACCGAAGGTCTCAGCCAGCACGCCACGGATGAAAGCGTGAGCGTCCTGAGCGTCGGCAGCGGAAGCGGTCACGCCCGTGCCGATGGCCCAAACGGGCTCGTAGGCAATCACGATACCGGCCACCTCGTCAGCGGTCAGGCCCTCCAGACCTTCGACCACCTGACTCTTGAGCACGGTTTCCAGCTGACCACCCTGGCGCTGCTCCAGCGTCTCGCCGATGCAGTAGATGGGGATGATACCGGCAGCCAGGGCCTTCTTAATTTTCTTGTTGATGTAGGCGTTCGTTTCGCCGTGGTACTGACGGCGCTCGCTGTGACCGAGCACCACGTAGGTGCAGCCCAGCTCGTTGAGCATCGTCGTGGAAATTTCACCGGTGAAAGCACCGTTGTCGCGGTCGCTCACGTCCTGAGCGCCAACGCCGATGCACTTGCAGCCATTGAGCGTATCCATGACGGCGGGAATCGTCACAAACGGGGGAACGATTACCTTGTCAACAGCGCTGGTGCACTCGCAGAGCTCATTCTTGAGAGCGGCGAGGAACTCCTTGGCCTCCTTCGGGCCGATATTCATCTTCCAGTTAGCGGCAATGATGGGGGTACGGGACATAGTTATTCAGTGTCTTGTTATTGACGCGTCAAGACTACCCCCGAATCCGCAGAAAGTCAAGCCAAAAGTGCAGAACGAGCCAACAACCCGCTGCCGGCACGTATTGCCTCAAAATAAAATCGAACCCAAGGGGGTGGTTGCCTCAAAATAAAT
>CAYYKC010000207.1:0-1762 GCA_964471605.1 uncultured Akkermansia sp.
CGGCTCCTCGCGGACTTTCACCGCAGTGCGCATATCGCGTCGGTCGTACACAGAACCGCCTTTTCCTGTGGTGGGGAAAAGGCGGTTGAAAGTTGAGCGTTGAGGGGGAAGGGTTACTTCTCCTCGATGACAACGTCGTACTCGCGGCCCATGATGTTGAGCTTCATGTTGCGGCCGGAGATGGCGGCGGAGACACCCACGGTGGTGAGGGCGGCCGGAGCGCCGAAGTTGTCGTTGGTGGGGGGCTCGGGCTTCTTGCCGGCATAGTAGTCTTCCAGCTGCTGCGGGAACATGGCGTAGATCACGCAGTTCTCATCCGTGACGGGAAGCCCCTTGGCGGCGAGCTTGTCGCGCAGGTCCTGCATGCCGGGCTTGATGCGGTCGGCGGGGCGGCAGGTGATGACTTCCTTGCCGGAGCGCTTGGCGCATTCGGCCTGGAGCTCGGGATCGACGGGGGCGGGGGTGTGGCCGTAGTAGCCGAGTGCCACGTCCATGGTCTGGGGGGTAATCTGCTTCCAGCGACCGAACTTGACGTTGAAGGCGGCCTGGGAACCCACAATCTGAGAGGTGGGGGTGACCAGGGGAATCCAGCCGAGGGCCTTGCGGACGACGGGAATCTCTGCCATCACTTCGTCGAACTTGTCCATGATGTTGAGCTCCTTGAGCTGGTTTCGGAAGTTGGAGAGCATGCCGCCGGGTACCTGGTAGAGGAGGGTGGCGCTGTCTACAATCTCGTTCTTGTGGCTGGTGAAGCGGCTCAGGCTGCCGTACACGGGCTGCAGCATGGCGGAAATCTTCGTGAGCTTGTCCTTGAAGTCATCGGCCACGACGGGGCAGCGGTCATAGCCCTTGAGCAGGGCGAGCATGCGCATGCAGTCGGGCTGGCCGGTGCCGTTGGCGAAGGGGGCAATGGAGCAGTCCACGGCATCGGCTCCGGCGTTGATGCCGGCCACATAGGAACCGGCACCCAGACCGGCGGTATCGTGGGTGTGAATCCAGATGGGGAGGTTGGTGCTCTTCTTGAGGGCTTCCACGAGGGCTGCGGTCTCGCTGGGGGGAATGAGGCCGGCCATGTCCTTGATGACGATACCGTCGGCACCCATCTCCGCAATCTTGCGGCCGAGCTCGGCGAAGTATTCCAGATTATGCACAGGGGAGGTGGTGTAGCAGATGGTGCCGTGAGCGGTGGCGCCTGCTTCCTTGGCGGCGCGGATGGAGGTGCGCATGTTCTCCGGATCGTTCAGGCAGTCGAAGATGCGGAAGATGTTCATGCCGTGCTTGACGCTCAGTTTGATGAAGGCCTCTACCACGTCATCGGCATAGTGCGTGTAACCCACGAGGTTCTGACCGCGCAGCAGCATCATGTGCGGGGTGTTCGGAGCCAGCTTCTTGAGCGTGTCCAGACGGTCAAACGGGTGCTCACCCAGGAAACGCAGACCGGAGTCAATGGATGCACCACCCCAGGTCTCCAGAGCAGAGAAGCCCATGGTGTCAAGGATGGGGGCGATTTCGAGCATCTGCTCGGTGGACATACGCGTGGCTGCCAGAGACTGGTGGCCGTCGCGCAGTACGGTGCAGTTCAATGTTGCGGGTTTCATAAATTTGTAAAATGGTATGAGCGTTATAGGTAAATCTCTAGAGCCATACTAACACAAAACGCCCTATGGAGTCAAGCTTCTATTCTGCATTCGGTCGGCGAAAAATGCGGATGAAAAGTGTAAAAACAAAAGCAACGCCCAAAAGTCTCCCAAAAAGTCTCCGA
>CAYYKC010000208.1:0-1731 GCA_964471605.1 uncultured Akkermansia sp.
GATAAGGGTTTAGGCTGCACTGGGAGCGCCCATTACAGCGCGGGAGTATTTTTTGTACTCGTTGAGGTTTCTGTCGCAAGGCAGGAATGAACTAAGGTGGTAACACGAAGCAATCAGCTCTCGTCCTTGAAGAATATTCGGGAAGGAGGGCTTTTTTTAATTCTTCGAATCAAAAAAAGCCCAACATATGCACAGCTCGCAGAGAGGAAGATGATTGTTGCACAATCCTGCTCGCGCGCGGAGATTGCGCAGAGCGCAATCTTATTCCAGTAGGCTGTGGTGGAGGTGAATTGATTGGAGATATTATATGAGGATAATGCCATCATCGTCTGCATAAAGTCGGCAGGTGTTGCGACACAGACGAAACAAATAGGGCAGAAGGATATGGAAAGCATGTTGCGGACCTATCGTATGCAAAAAGGTGAATCGTCGTACATCGGCGTGGTGCATCGCCTGGATCAACCGGTAAGCGGTGTCATGGTATTTGCGAAAACACCGGAGGCAGCAGCTGATTTAAGCCGGCAAGTGTCCACCAAGGCGGCAGATAAATATTATTACGCAGTGACAGATGGCGTGCCCGATAAAGCAAAAGGAACGTTAGAGGATTACTTGCTTAGAGATGGCAAGACGAACCTGTCAAAGGTAGTGGGAAGCAAAGAGCCCGGTGCGAAGCGAGCAGAATTGTCGTACGAAGTACTGGCAAAAACGGAGACGAAAGCGCTTTTAAATATTAAGCTTGCCACAGGCAGACATCATCAGATTCGTGTGCAGATGGCCCATGCAGGCTGGCCCCTTGTGGGAGACAGAAAGTATAATTTTAAAGCCAATATGAAAACGGGCAGTGAGCCGATGGGCTTGTGCTCATATAAGCTGGGGTTCAATCATCCGATAGCAAAGAAGAAAATGGAGTTCGAAATTCCTAATCCATTTTCGATTTAAAAAAGAAGATAAAAGAAATGCACAATATACAAAGGAGGAACAACTATGAAAATTGCAGTTATTTACAAAAGTCTTACAGGAAACACAAAACTTGTAGCGGAAGCAATAGGTGAAGCATTGAAAGCGGGAAAAGATGTTTATGTTGGTGAACCGTCAGAAGGCATGGAAGCAGATGTGTATTTTATAGGTTCCTGGATTGATAAGGGGAACTGTACAAAAGAGATAGCAGAGTTTTTAGCGCAGCTGGAAGGAAAGAAGATTGCCCTTTTTGCTACAGCAGGATTTGGTGGTTCGCAGGAATATTACAATTCACTGGCAGAGCGTATCAAGGCTCAGATACCGGCATCGAATCAGATTTTAGGACAGTTTTTCTGCCAGGGTAAGATGCCTATGAGTGTAAGAGACCGTTATGTGGCAATGTTACAGGCAAACCCGGAAGATAAGAATTTAGAAGTAAATGTGAAAAATTTTGATGATGCGTTGTCACATCCGGATGAAGCTGATTTAAAAGCAGCAGCGGATTGGGCGTGCAGCCTATTGCAGTAGCAAGCGACAGGTAAAAAGGATTTTAAATAAAAGGAGATTTATCATCATGGCGAAGGACAAAAAATTAGTAGAAGCCATTACATCCATGGATGTAGACTTTGCGCAGTGGTACACTGACGTAGTAAAAAAAGCAGAGTTAATCGACTATTCCTCAGTAAAGGGATGTATGATTATCAAACCTGCAGGTTACGCAATCTGGGAGAATATCCAGAATGAATTAGACCGCAGATTTAAAGGGACAGGCGT
>CAYYKC010000209.1:0-1718 GCA_964471605.1 uncultured Akkermansia sp.
ACGGTGGTGGCGGAGGAGGACTGGACCGCAATGGTGATGGCGGCACCGAGGAAGATACTAATCAAAGGATTAGACGTAGCGGTCTTCAAGGTCCGCTCCAGCTTACCGCCGGACATCTTCTCCAGATTGCCGGACATCACGTTCATACCGAACATAAAGAAGACCAAGCCGACGATCAGGCCAATGACAATCGACAGCCAATCATCGGGGCGCATATCAGCTATGCTCATAATCAAACATCCTTTCTTATTCACACAAGAACAACGGATACTATGTGATCGGACAGAGTCCGTGATTGTTAAAAAAGGAGAAATATTCAACTTACCCCACTATGGATATAGTGTAGCATACCCACCGCAAAAAATCAATATTTGCTGTACAAATCGCTCTCGTCAAAAGACATAAAGAAATTTCCACATTCTGCCTAATTTTCACAAATAAAAACAGTAAAAGGCACCGCTGTAGCGGTGCCTTTTGTGAGTTTATTGCGGGAGCTGTAACACCACGTCCCAGCCGTTGAGATATTGCTGGAGCAGACCCAAGTCTTTGACGTTTACCTTACCGTCGCCGTTAACGTCACAGGTGCTGTCCAGCACACTGATGTCCCAGCCGTTCAGCTTTTGCTGGAGCAGACCCAGGTCCTTGATATTCACCTTGCCGTCACCGTTGGCATCGCCGGGGGTGAGCTCGGGCGTATAGTTGTAATGCCACGTGGCCTCCGTAAGATCCTCATTCCACTCACCGAAGTTGATGTTTTCACGGTCTGCCTCACTGCCGCCGTAGTACACGTCGCTCAGAGAAAAACAATTGGAAAACGCCCCGTCCCCAATGGCGGTGGCGCCGTCGGGAATGGTCACCGAAGTCAGGGAAAAACAATCGGAAAACGCCCCGTCCCCAATGGCGGTGGCGCCGTCGGGAATGGTCACCGAAGTCAGGGATTTGCAATAGTGAAATGCTCCACGCCCAATGGTGGTGACGCTGTCGCCAATAGTCAGCGAGGTCAGGGAGGTGCACCGCTCAAACGCATACTCCCCGATAGTGGTGACGCCGTCGCCGATGGTCACCGACGTCAGGCTGTCGCAATGGGCAAACGCATCTTCTCCAATGACGGCGACGCTGTCGCCAATGGTCACCGACGTCAGGCTGTCGCAATAGGCAAACGCATGCTCCCCGATAGTGGTGACGCCAACAGGGATGTCGTAGACACCGGATTTTCCGGCTGGATACTGAATCAAAGTAGTTTTACCCTTGTTAAACAGCACACCGTCTACCGAGGAATAATTTGGGTTGGCTTCTTGCACTGTAAAAGCAATCAAGGAATTACAATTGGAAAATACATAATCTCCGATAACGGTGACGCTGTCGCCAATGGTCACCGAGGTCAGACTGTCGCAATCGGCAAACGCATACTCCTCAATGGTGGTGACGCCGTCGCCGATGGTCACTGAGGTCAAGAGGCGGCAATACATAAACGCATAATCTCCGATGACGGTGACGCTGTCGGGGATGGTTACCGAGGTCAGGGAGGTGCAATTGCAAAACGCACTATCTCCAATGCTGGTGACACTATCGCTGATGGTCACCGACGTCAGGCTGTCGCAATAGACAAACGCATAATCTCCGATGACGGCGACGCTGTCGGAGATGGTCACCGACGTCAGGAATCTGCACCGCTCAAACGCATACTCCCCGATAGTGGTGACGCCGTCGGAGACGGT
>CAYYKC010000210.1:0-1584 GCA_964471605.1 uncultured Akkermansia sp.
AGGAAGAGTTCATCTTCCTTGGTAGGGCGCATGACGGGGAGCTTCCTGTTGTCCTGCACGGCGAAGTCCTCCTTGCTCCATCTGGCTATCCGTCCTTTGTATCGGCAGTTCCTTGCCCATCGTTTCAACCGTTCGTACTGCTCCCGGTTAGTGTATATCTTGTCTATGTATGCCATGAATCAGGCGGGTTAAGGGTTACATATAGGGAGAACAAGCAGTGGAGGGTGTTTGTTTGGTAGAGAGATAGATATGATACTATAAATCAGATTGGCATGAGGATAGGGATTGATTCTCGTCCCCCACCCCGCAAAAACTTTCCGCAACTTTGCAGTGCGAAATCAAAACTCCTACAAACTCAAGCAGAATGGAAGAAACTAAAGCGGCATTGGAGGTAGCCGAAAGTATCTCCAACTTCGGGATGATGGCGGTAGCAGCCGCATTCTTCGTTGTCCTGGCCATCGTGATTATGGTAATGTTCGTCAAGTGGTTCAAGGACATCATCAACAACATCATGTCCACGAACCAAGGGATGCTTACCCGGCTGGACGATCAGTTGAAAGAGAACAACGACGTGATGAAGTCCATCGCCGAAGGATTGCGGCCCGAAACGCTCCTACGGGTGCAGACCACCAGCGAGATGGCGTTCCAGTTGGCTCAATTTCGGTTACTTGAAATCATTGATACCGTCCGGACAGAGAATCACATCGTCAACAGGGAGGCGACCGAAGTAAAGATAGAGAAACTGGTACTGAATCTGCATGAGGAGATGAACGGCAAGTTCGAGTATTATTCCTATCGGGGCAAGAAACTTTCTTCGTACACCAACCAGCAATGGGTGGACTGGATGAAGCAGGGGGTCATCAACGAAATCTATTCCGACCAAGAACGCAATGAAGACCGTACCCACACCAATGTGTCGGCCATCTTCAAGCGTATCGCACTCGACTTTAACCATAATTTAGCAGTTTTATGAGCAAGTTTACCGATTATTTCCGTACCGAAGAGATGGTTTGCCGACACGTTTGGGAACGCTTCGGCGAACGCTCGATAGATTTCATTGACAACCGTCTGAAGGAAACGCTTGTTGTTCTCCGCGAGAAGCTGGACCGACCGATTTACATCAACAATTGGGTGTGGGGTGGCGAACAGACCCAACGCGGGTTGCGTTGCAACGTATGCGCTTTGGTGAAGACGCAGACCGCTTTAGAGAAGCCTTACCTCTCGGCTCATGTACTCGGCAAGGGTGCCGATTTCAATGTGAAGGGAATGACCGCCCAGCAGGTGCGCGACTGGTTGAAGCAAAACCAGATTCTTCTGCCCTACCCGATTCGGGTGGAAAGTGATGTCACTTGGGTTCACATCGACGTGATGGACTATGGGCAGACGGGTGACAAGATTTCGTATTTTAAAGGTTGAGTGATAAATGTCATTCAGAGCGAAGCGAAGAATCTCGTGTGCATAAACGTGGATGATTCCGAGATTCTTCACTACACTTCGTTTCGTTCTGAATGACAATATAGAATGAGTATTATGAGACACCTCTTTTTCATTTTCATAGCTATGTGCCTGGCCGGTGTCCTTTTC
>CAYYKC010000211.1:0-1580 GCA_964471605.1 uncultured Akkermansia sp.
CCATAGGAAAACGACGCATCAAGGGATGTTTTTACCACCAGCACCCCTTTATAGGAAGAGAAATAGTTTGACGAAAAGACCACATCTTCGCTTTCATTAGCCACGTCATAATTATTATAGTCCTCAACGAGATCATCTGCAAAGTCTTTTATGGATTTGATTAACATTTCCAGACGATATTGGGTACTATTAAACGGATTGCAAACCGCTCCTGCGCTTATCTCGTGCCGGGTCCCGCTGGTATCCCTATACATCACCGGATTATTCCCACAATACACAAACATATTATATCCCAACAGTCCCTGCCCTGTAGAAACAAACGCATCCGGGCTAATAAACCGCCCCATCGTCGGATCATAGTATCTGCTCTGCAAGTAGTAGAATCCCGTCTCCAGATCATAGACATAGCCCCGGTAGCGGAGGGGATTCAGTGTACCAATGGTGGATGCCATCGAGCCGGTAGCGGTCAGGAGCTTGCCCCAGGCGTCATAGGTATACATCGTCACCACTGCGCCGGAGGCGTTCAGGATTGCCGTCACATCTCCCTGGAGATTGGTCACATAGTAGTATACCGTATCGTTCCAGGTCACTGCCATCGGTACGCCGGACGCATCGTAGGCAAAATACAGGGTATCGCTGCTGCCCTTGGTCATCTGGGTCAGCTGTCCGCCATTGTACACATAGGTGTAGGTCTGGCTGCCGTCGGTCTTCTTCGTCCGCAAGCCGTCCGCATTGTAGGTATAGCTCCATGTGGTGCTGCCGTTGGATATGCTTGCCAGCTCTCTGCCGTGCTGCCAGGTGTACTGCCAGTTCCCATCGCTGAGCCGGTTGCCGATGGTGTCGTTGGTCAGCACTGTGTTACCGTAACCGACCAGAATATTGCAGTCGTATTCATAGACTTGCGTTGCGGTGGCTGTTCCCAACGCTCCGGTGGTATAGGCATACTGCCGCCGGTAAAGGATGTTGCCGCTGTCATCATATTCCCAAGTCCAGGTATAGCCTGCCGCCTGATTGTTCTCCCGCACCAGCTGGTTCGCTGTGTCATAGACATAGGATGTGGTATGTGTCCCGTCGCTGACGGTGAGAATATTGCCATTGCCGTCATAGGTATAGGTGTAAGTTACTTGATACCCGGGGGCGGTGATGGCATAGGACGCGACCTGTCCGGTGGTCGTAGAGGCATTGAGATTCCGGTAGGTCAGTGTTTCTGTTTTCACCGTGATGCCGTTATGCTTGGTCACCTGTTCGTCGACACGACCGAAATCGTCATAATCATAACTTTTGGCAGCATCGCCGTTGCTTACGGACTCGATTTGGTTATCCGCATTATAGGAATAGTTGGTGGTATGCTCATCGCCGTTCACGGTCTCGATCATAGCAGTCATATTATTGATGCTATCATAGGTATACGCTACCGTGTGGCTGTACCCAGTGCCGTTTTCCACCCGCTTCATCAGTCGGTCGATGAAATCGTAGTAGTACTTGGTGGTGATGCCCGTCTCGGAGTCTGTCATCACCGCCAGTCCACCGTTATTATCGTACTGATAGGTTACGGTGTCGCCATCTTCATAGGTTTCTTT
>CAYYKC010000212.1:0-1564 GCA_964471605.1 uncultured Akkermansia sp.
AATTGTTTCATTACTATCACCTCCAAAAGTTTTGGTGATAGTACCTTGGGTTGCGGAAATTTGCAACTGTCAGATATGTCAAATTTTCAAATGCTGTAATCAAAGATGGAACAGGATGGATATAGCAGGCTGGGGTAGCTCTACATATCCCAAAAATTATCAGACTGATAATAGTCAATATTGTCACCTGGAATGCCACATTCAGTTAGGGCTTTGCATAAGCTATCGTATGCCGCCTGATCATAGTAGTAAACCGTCCAATGTGCATCAGCCTGCACAGAATTCTTGATAACTTGCAGATAGGGAAGATCGACTTCGCCAGCAGACCAGCCAATGATGACTACATGGTTGGTGTTCCGTAACCGTGCAAAGAAATATCTGTTTAGGCTGATATAATGGTCGGTATCTTTGTAAATCTCACGAAGATAGTTTGCAACTGCTTCTTGAATACTGGCTTCGCCCTCGTCAAAAGCCTCATCTGCATCATAGGATAAATGACGGCGGTTCTCGATTTCCTGGCTATTGCAATGCCCCATAATAGGATCGTAATCAGCATCTGTGCCAACACTTCCATGGATATGTAACACCTGCTCTGCGCGATAAACATCTTCCAATACTCGTGTGTAGTTAAAGCTAAAGAAGTAATCGCTATCATTTTCAATAAGAGCTTTCTTCCGAGGTGTTACACCACCTAGATCAATTTGCTCAATCCACTCTTTTACATACTGTTGAAGTTCTCTGATGAAACCAAATTCTTGGTGCCAATGGGCATCCATTGTGTCACGAATTCCATAATTGCCAGATTCGAGGCCTAGATTTCCAACAACAGATTCTGAATAATCTAACATCGACTGAATGTCGGGCATTGCCATGAACCTTTCAAATTCGCTCCATAGTTCTTTGTTAACCCTCTTATTCCAGCGCTCCTGGGCTTCTTGGCTACAGCCATATTCAGATGGATCCAAGGGCTGAATATGATATAGACTTTCAAATCTTTGCAGAAACTCCCAATGTTTCTCCTCTAAATAGGTTCGGAAATTCCAATATCGCGTATCTACCTTGTGAGCAATATCAAAACCATTGCCGATAATATATAAGTTATTCATTATTCTGCTCCTTGCCCTGATGGTGTGCGTTTCTATAATCCTTTCGTGGCGGTGATCTTCGCATCCACATATGCCCGTCGCCAGAGATGCAGGTCACTGCCATGGTAAACTTCCTTTGCGTGGCGAACTGCGGCATCCCGTGCTTTATAGACTCCGTCGATGGTCAACTCTAAGCGGAGCGCCAGTTCTGCCTTGATCATTTTCTGATAACCATAGATCCCGTAGAAGTGTCCCAGGATGAATCGGTCCCGCTTGCCAAGCTGATCGAAAATCTCCGGCAGTTTCTCCAGCCAGATCTTGGTCATAACGATGTGCTCCACGGACTCCGTGGAGTTTTTCTGTTCCAGGATACCGCCGATGTTTATGTAATTATCCGCCGTCGGTTCCTCTTGCTCTTTTATCAGATCATCAACGGACAGATGCCGTTTGTTAAACTCCAAATACATTGCCACATCTGC
>CAYYKC010000213.1:0-1514 GCA_964471605.1 uncultured Akkermansia sp.
CATAATAGCCTTTTTGTGACTGTGATTTTTAGTGACTCTAAAAGATTGTGTATAAACGGTTTGTAAAAATTGACATCATTTTCTGAAAATCACCCCGAAATTCGGCTTGACTCATAACGGTTGTAGAAAGTTTCAGAAAACGCTTGTTATCAGAGTTTTACAAAACGTGTTAACATTACCCATTCACATTGAGTCGATTCGGGGATAAACGTGTTGCCTTCCGATGATCTTGTCACCCCGGGTGGGGTTAGCTACGTTTCCCGTTAAATCATATTCATACAGAATAGGATCTTTGGAGGTGGAGTTGTACCCTGCGCCTTGCATTGTTTCACCAGCTTTCCTTTTACATTATACTACGGCGCAGTTACCTTTGTATATTTGATTTCTATCTGTCCGCTGCTCATTAGGGGCTTCACTCAAGTTAAGGCGGAATCCTAACGTGGCATAGATAACGGGCGCAACTGAAAGAATCAGTTGCGCCCGAAATGTACAACATATAAGCTCGTCTAAAACATCATTTGTTCTTCCATGAAGGAATGATTTCGCATATGGTTAACAGATCTTTTTCTGATATAAGATGCTTAAAGTTATATATTGTTTTTCCACCTCTAGCTATAGAAAATGGCATATTGTTATACAAAGGTTGACTTATATGTTTACCACCTGGCCCTTGTATACATATTGCGAACCCACTAAGATTCTCGTCATTCGGAGGGCGGACATTGGTAGTTCTACCATTAACACATCTTGAAATAGAGGCAATCTCTATGGCTTCTAGAAGATGCTTCTTATGTTCTTCTGACATATCTAGCTTCAGCCTTTGCTGTCCGCAGTAGTTGATAGTTACAATTTTTTCACTTGGCTTACTAACGCAAGATGCGATAACAAACATTGAAAGAAACAGTGATATTATTCGTAACGCTTTCATAATGTGTTAATGAGGGTAACCTTTCAAGCATTTTTCATAATTTTCGTCTATCATCTTCTGAACAAGTGTATCATTTTTGTCGCAAAAGTCAAGGGAAGATGCGGGTACTCTTTCTTCAAGACAAGATTTCAATTCAGGACCTACCATACCCTTACACCCACCTATAGTGTATGCGCGTAGTTCACTGCAGACAGAGGCTTTGCATCCAGTATCTGGGTCATCGTTATTACAATGATCCTGAGCATGCACCAGCTCATGTCCAAACGAGTCTTCTTCTGAGTCTTGAGCTTCATTTGCACCTGTACAGCAATCTATGGCAAGATAAATATGTACACTAGAAAAAGGATTCCACCGATTGTCTAAGCGAGTAACATATCCGTCAACTCGGTTTCCCTCTCCATCGTCGGTATCTTCGCAGGTAATATCTAATTTGCATTTTCGTCTAATATTAGCTATTGTAATTGCGTAGGTTTGCATTTTTTTAGCTAGATATTCATTGCACTTCTCACAATTGAGTCCCAATTTATCAACATTTGAACTTGCTGAATTTTTGACATAGGAATATAGATTCATATCATCATGCATT
>CAYYKC010000214.1:0-1511 GCA_964471605.1 uncultured Akkermansia sp.
ACGCTGGGTGGAAACTTGGTGTTCATATTTTACAGAAAGAAGTATACACCAGCCATGACAGAGCAGTATACTCTGCAATCCATCACACTTAATGGTGTCTACATGCATAATCCTAACGAGACAGAGCTTGTAGACACTTACCCTGTTTACTTGTACATTATCAATGAAAATGACTCAGTACTAGGAATATCTGAGCTTGTCGAAGTAAAATCCTATAAAAAGGATAGTTTTGTCACAGATTACATAACTACGAATTACACGTTTTCCTTTAATTCAGACATCACGTTAACTCACGGGGGGCAGTATAACATACTATTTAAACAAACTGATAACGCCTTTGACTCGGCGACAGGCAAAGTGAATTATTATACGGCTCCCAGATATCTGGATTCTAAAATGTTTCTGAGTGATTTACAGGGGGAGGCTACAGAATGGGGGCTCATAGACCAAATCGGGGATCCTTTGTCTGGCTACAATAGCTGGGGCTTTTCTATGAGCATAGAACTATCACCTGTCGTACCGGAACCCTCAACTGCAACTCTTTCTTTAATCGCCCTGATTGCAGCAGCTACGTCTCGTCGTCGCCGATGAACATCAGAGAGTATCTGAAAGTCGTCGTTTCAAAGTAAACAAGTAAGGAGCGATAGAATAAGGCCGCATCTGATTGGTGGATGCGGCCGCGTTCATTTCATAGCTCCTTGGCTATCTTATGGGCAAATTGCCAGTTGCGGCAGGTGTAGAACGACTTGCTCTTGGCATGCGGGTCGGTCGGGTCTATATCGTCCTGACTGAATGACACCCGCTCCGCATTGAGAATGATGATATGGATTCCGTTGCGCTTCATTTCCAGAATGCTACCCTCTTCCTCCCTGAATGCCAGATGGAAGTTGCGATACCACACATAGGGTTTGCTGACACCGCAGAGATAGTAGTAGGGAGCGGGCTGTAGCTCGATGTTGATAAACTCAGGCGTATGCGGGTTGATGGCATCTTCATACGACCCCAGCAAACACTTGGCACAATGCACATTCAGGTCTACCCCATGAACGTATTTCAACCAGAGATAGGAGAATGGAGCGGATACGGAAAGCTGTTGTATGATGACCATGGCAGCACGATTTTTTCTCTTTAGTATAGCACAATACGGACAGTTTTTCAAATAAAATCGGCTTCGTTTTACAAGAAACTGCGTTCTCGCTCAATGTTTTGCATAATTTCTTCCACCAGCTCGCCGTGCATATTGTGGTGATAGTTGCTGGGGTATTCCATATTGAACTCCACGTTGATGGCTTCTTCCACCTTGGTTCGCGGTAGCTTCCGGGGATGGCTGGCAATGGCATATAGCTGGACCTCGCTTTCTCGCCCCTTGATTTCCACGTTCTCAAAATATTCCAGCAGGAGGTTGCGGAGGCTGTCGTGGGTATGGAAATGCTGCATCGTCCAGACGCCGCTACGGTAGGTTGCCCCGAAGTTCTCTTTATCGAGAAACTGAATATCACGCCCATGGCTGT
>CAYYKC010000215.1:0-1509 GCA_964471605.1 uncultured Akkermansia sp.
GTAATTCGCACGTACGGTGGTGTGAGAGGGGGACGAAAGTCCCCCTACTCGATTGAGGGGTAAGGGTGGGGCTTACATGCCCACGATTTCGTAGCCGCCATCCACATAGATGACCTGACCGGTGACGGAGGCTGCGCCGTCGCTGGCCAGATAGGTGGCGGTGGCACCGAGCTCTTCCAGCGTGCAGGAGCGCTGCAGCGGGCTCTTCTCCTCGTATACCTTGAACATGCCGGTGAAACCGGAAACGCCGCGGGCGGCAAGGGTCTGCACGGGACCGGCGGAGATGCAGTTGACGCGGATGGGTTTCTCACGGCGTCCCAAATCAAAGGCAAGGTACTTGCTGCAGGTTTCCAGGGCGCTCTTGGAGACGGCCATGAGGTTGTAGTTCGGTACGACCTTCTGGCTGGCGTAGTAGGTGAGGGCGGTGATGGAGCCGCCGTTGGTCATGAACGGAGCCACACCGCGAGCCAGCGCGATGAGGGAGTAGGCGGAAATCTGGAGGGAGAGGTTGAAGGCATCGCGGGGGATGTCGGAGAAGTGACCCTCGAGGGTTCCGGGGGCTTTCGGTGCAAAGGCAATGGCGTGCAGCAGCATGTCCACACGGTCGGTGTGTTGGGCGACAAAGGCGAAGAAGTCGGCGATGGATTGATCATCGGAGACATCCAGTGCGCACACGGGGGTGTCTTCGCCGAAGCTTTCTTTCACCAGCTTGATGACGCCGTCTTTGAGGCGCTCGCCCTGATAGTTGAAGATGAGCTTGGCTCCGGCCTCATGCCAGGCTTTGGCGATGCCGAATGCAATGGAACGCTTGTTGGCTACGCCGGTGACGATACCGACTTTTCCTTCGAGTGGTTTAGCAAGTGACATAAATGTACAGATGTGGGTTGAATGAAAATGGTGATAAATCAGAAGCAGAATTCCTGCGTGATGATCTGGGCGTAGGTGCGAGCCATGCTCACGCCCTGTTCCTCCATGCGGCGGATGCGGTTGAGAATATCGGCATCAGAGATGTTGAGGTCATCGACCACGAATTTGAGACGGTAGTAGACAAAACCGTGCTCCATGTCCAGCAGGAGCTGCCCTTCGGGCAGGTTGGCATTGAGAGTCAGCAGAAGCAGGGCTACTTCCTTGCGGCTTTCCTCGGGGATGCGCACGGCAAAGTTGACATCAAATACCAGACTGCAAGGCTCTTTCAGCTCGGTGAACATGAACGTGCAGGGGTATCCGTCGTAGTCGGTGGGCAGGTAGGCCAGCCCAATTTTCTCACTCGCTGCACCCATGGTGACCCACTGGTAGTCCTCCCCGTGGGTAATGAGATACTGGCGAACCTGAGCCAGAAGATTCGGTTGATTCGGCATATGGAATGATGGTAAAGGTTTCGGGGTATTTGTTACCCGTCTTTTCGCTTCCTATAGTACACTCAAGAATGCTCGGAGTCAAGCTAAAGTCGCAAAAAAATAGGGCAAACGCATTTCGATGTCGGGATTTCTTATTGACTTTCCTCTGTTT
>CAYYKC010000216.1:0-1508 GCA_964471605.1 uncultured Akkermansia sp.
CCCAGGCTGCGAGAAATCTCTACACCCAGAGAGTAAACCGGGATGTGGTTGCCTACTTGCTGGAAAATCCCAAGTTTGCAGAAACCACAAGGCTGATTGCGGATTATATGTCCGGCAGCCTGGCGGCAGGCATTGCCGCACATAATCAGCTTATAGATAGTGCGGCAGATTTACTGATCGGTGCCAAACAGATTACCGGGGCAAGAGATGTTAAGGTGCGTAAGATCCCCAAGAACCAGGTGCTGGATAAGATTCAGAGTACCTTCGCCGCTGCTGTTCGGGACATGGAAAAGGATGTCACTTTGGAGGTCGCGGCAAAGAAGCTGACTAATGAACAGTTTGAGCGTATCCGCTCAGAAGTAATCAAGGATGAAGCGTTGACCGGGAAGCAAATCTCCCCGGAGCAGTTTGCGGATATGATCCTGGCAAGTATCCAGAGTCAAAATTTGCTCAGTGCTGAAACCGTACAGAAGCTACGGGATGCGCTGATTGCCGTTGCAGAAGATATGAGGAAAGCAGATGAAGAAGAAAGAGGCAAAACCCTATCGGGATGAAGACCTGTGTAAATGGATTCAGGATGGAGAACTCCATGCCCGTGATCTGCTGATCCGGCAGAACCTGAAATTCATTGAAATGATCGCAGGGAGTTTTGTTATCAATCCGTGGATCGGACTGGACAGGGATGATTTGGTACAGATTGGCAGCATGGCTATGGTGGATGCAGCAAAATCTTATGATCCTGACCGTGGTGCCAAGTTCGAAACCTTCATGACTCCGGTACTGAAGAATGCCATGACGGATTTGATCCGGGAGCATCAGAAAGGTTTTGAATTTCGGGCCATTGACCCTGAGGGAACGCTGAACTTTCAATTGCTTCGTATTGATGATGAAATCCCCGATAGCAACGGGCAGACCGTAGCGGAGTTTGTCCGGGATACGGGAATTATTCAGCCGGAGTCCCGTGAGATCCGCCGGGAAAGTATTGCGGAAATCCATAAGGCATTGAATACGATCCCCGAAAAACATCGGATGTACTTATGTTACCGCTTAGGATTTGGAGAAGACGATACTCCCCACTCAATGGAGGATACCGCGAAACACTTTGGCCTTACTCTGGGATACGCAAGGACATTCGAGGAAGAAGCGGTGGACAATGCGCTGCTGGAACTGCCCTGGTGGTATGAGGAAGCAGACTGGTTCCCCATCCGGTTCATTCCGGAATAAACGCGAATAACGAGAGTTTTATCGCTGCGGCGGGACGGGGGTGTGATATACCGTTTTGCTCCCCCGGTGATGCAGCTCCGCTACAAGAATTTCAATAGAAATTCTCTTCGCTACGCCGCACCACCTACACCCGAACAGCCGGGTTTCGCGTAAGCGAATCCGCAAATTTCCCATCCCAGGGGGACCCGAAATCCGGCTGTTCTGCTGTTACCGGAAATGGTATGCTCAGTAAGGCAGCATCCCCTTTCCGGCACCAGCGGTCGCAAAAGGTATAACACACTAGA
>CAYYKC010000217.1:0-1495 GCA_964471605.1 uncultured Akkermansia sp.
AGTCACCATTCGGCAAGTTCTCCACGGTGAAAGAAACGCCACATCTATTGTGGCGTAATTGTCACCCGCTGTAAAGAAAAAACGACGAAAAAACGGGAGACGGATGTACTTACCGCTTGCCAAGGTCAGGGGGCTTTGCTAGGATGGTGGCGGCATGTTTCAGGCAGGAAGTTTTCGGTTCGGTTTCATGCCGATTAAATATCGTAAATATCTTACCCCGTTGCTGGCATTCGGCGCCTTGATTGGTTCGGCTGATGCACAGCCGACAAGCTTTTCGACTATGTTCAACAAAGATTTATTGGAAAAATGCAGTAACGCCGTTGGCGTTTCCGGTTTTGAGGATGAAATTCGCAGCCTGATTGCCGAAGAGCTGGCGGATTGCGGAGTAATCACTCAGACCACCTCCGGCAATCTTATCTGTGAGAAGAAAGGTCCGGAGGGTGCGCCTGTCGTGGCGCTGGTGGCTCACATGGATGAAATCGGCTTTATGGTGCAGGGGGTGACGGAGGATGGTTATCTGCTGCTGGTGCCGCTGGGCGGATGGTGGAATCATACGCTGCCCAGCCAGCGGGTGCAGGTTATCACCCGCGAGGGGAAGCGCATCCCCGGGCAGATTGGAACGAAGCCGCCGCATCTCCTGCCGGAGTCCCAGCGCAAGCAGGTCATGCCGGATGATGCTCTCTTTGTGGATGTGGGGGCTTCCTCTAAAGCCGAGGTAGAGGCTCTGGGAATACGGCTCGGATGCTGCATCGTGCCGGATGTGAAGCTGCAGCCGCTGGCCGTGGAAAAACGCTGGATGGGCAAGGCCTTCGACAATCGCGCAGGGGTGTATTGCATGATTCAGGTGATGAAGGCCCTCCACGATGCGGATCTGCCGTGCACGGTGCGGGCCATCGCCACGGTGCAGGAGGAAGTGGGTACACGCGGTGCTCGCGCCCTGCAGGAGTCCTTTGTGCCGGATTATGCCGTGATTCTGGAAGCTCCTCCTGCGGATGACACCTATGGACAGAGCGGAGTCTGTCGTCAGGGTGTGCTGGGGAAGGGGGTACAGGTGCGCTTGTTTGACCCCACCAACATCACTCCGCCCGCATTTGCTGATTTCGTGCTGGAAACCGCGCAGCGGCACAACATCCCCTGCCAGCCGACGGTGCGGCGCACGGGCGGTACAGATGCGGCGGCATCCTACCCACAGTGGCACGGTACACCTTCCATTGTACTGGGCGTGCCCACCCGTTATATTCATTCTCACAACGGGATTCTGGATGAGCGAGATTTGCAGGCGACCGTCGACCTGACGATTCAGCTCATCCGTGAGGTGAACCGCATCGCGAAGTAAGTATCCTTTCAAACATGAAAGAGCCTCCGTTCCTTTCGGATACGGGGGCTTTTTCATGTGTGTGGGCATTGCTCAGAAATCAGAGGGGAAAAAGTCGGTTATTTTGGGGTCTGTTTCAGATTTGCTGGTGCTCAAGAGACCTCCAGATGACAGAAAAAG
>CAYYKC010000218.1:0-1371 GCA_964471605.1 uncultured Akkermansia sp.
TTTACCCCACCCTCACCCATATCAGTTGGAAAGCCACCGGCTACCAAATCGGAGGCAATAACTTCTTCGGGCTTCCTACCAAGCGCCGGGGTGAATAAACCTCCCCTTTCAGCCGGTTAAGCACCGGCTTTTTCTCGGTGTAACAGCATTTATTTAATCACCCAATTAGATAATCGAGGGATGGCGGCAATACCAAGCGTTTATCCTTTAGTTTATCAATTTTCTGGACGAGACTATCTATAATTAAACCTCGGATAAAGTCAAAACGCTGTAAGTCTTGTTTAAATCTCTCAATTCCAAGCTCACAGAAATTGGCTGGCAATTTGCAAGTTGATTTGTCGGAAATAAATCCATGAGGATAATTTGAGTTGATAGAAACGTTGACGTTAAATAAATGTCGAGCCACTTCTTCCGTTAGTTGAACGAAATATGGGATTCTTACAACTGTATATCCATTTTGGGTAAACAAGATATCCTTTCTTTCATCGCGCAAAATGGAGTTAACATCTGTATAATGCAAATAGCCGTCAAACTCAACAACCAATTTTAGCGAATGACTGCAATAATCAGGTTTAAATTTCCCAAGCACAGTCTTATTGCGAACCCAGTCTTTCGTTTCTGGGAACAAAATATTTAAGGGATTTTCCAATTGCTCTTCAGTTAGATACGGTTCCATTAGAACTATTTGTACACTTACTTGTGGAGCTTTGCAAGTGGTAAGTTATATTCTGTGCTTTTTTTCGGTGTGGCATTATTCCATCCTGACTCCGGCCGCTTGCCAGAATGCCGCAGCGTCCTTTTTCAATGCCGGAGCCATGTAGCGGGTCATGAGCAGAGAGGCATCACGATGCCCCATTTCAAGTTGAAGCTCAGGCAGGTTGCGGAAGAATGCAGCGTGGTACGAGGCAAAGGTGTGACGGCAGACATCCGGCACCCACTTGTTTCCCCGGTATCCGGCGGCTCGACGTAGGGCTTTCCATTTGCGATTCCAGCCTTGCGGAATGATGCGGTCTTTCTTCCTGATACCGTGAATGCCACGCAGCGGTACGGTGCGCCCACCACCGGTCTTGCTGACGGATGGACGTATGATAACCTGCATGCCATCCCAGTCAAAATCGTCCTCACGCAAACGGCTGACCTCGGTAGGTCGAATCCCGCCGTAAAGCATCAGACTCAGCGAGAACTGCATATCGCGGAACTCCGGCTTCCTGGCTGTTTCTTTCAACTTCTCCACCTCTGCAGGAGCAAGCGGTGCGATAGACTTTTCCTTAATCTTTGGCACTTCGATTTTCGTCACGGGATTCAGGTCACACCATTCCTGTTGAATGCCAAACGAGAAGATGCTATGCATGATAGCTCTGCCCTTTACGA
>CAYYKC010000219.1:0-1362 GCA_964471605.1 uncultured Akkermansia sp.
GCACCGGTGATACCCCAGCCGGTGAAGCCCTTATTGCCTGCGGCATCTGTGCCGTGGGAGTTCAGGTATTCTGCACCGAGCATGAGTTTCATGCCGTCCGGATTCTTGGGGCAGACGTAGTAGTTCATGCCGAAGTAGAGCCCCTGTACCAAGTCGGCGGCACCGCTGTAGGTGCTGTTCTTGGTGTAGAAGTGGCCATCACCCGCGATGGCGTTGCTGCCGGCGGCCAGCTGGTAGCGGAATACGCCCTCGAAGTGCGGGGAAAGACGGTAGGTGGGCATCAGCACGATACCATACGCATTTTCTGCCTGCTCGGAGTTCAGATTGAATGCTGCAATGGCTTCGGCGGTGAAACTCAGTTTGTCGCGTTTGGCCTCCCACGTGAGTGCCACGATGTCGCGGGCACCGCAGCCCTCGTACGAGAGGTCGGAGCGCTTCACATCGCTCCAATCAGCGAAAGAGTGCATGTAATCCAGGTAGAGACGGCTGTCGTCACCCGTGGCGTAATTGATACCGCCGCCGAACATGTAGCCGGTGTCGCTGTCAAAGGAGGGTTCCCGCCATTGGTTGTCGCGGGCACCGTTTACCCACAGACCGGCTTCCCACCCCAGCGTTGCTTTCTTGTCTGCATTCTTGAACGAGATGCCGTAGTTCTTCTCAGCCTTGAGCTGGTTGACCAGCAGGGAGCGCTCGATGGTGACAATCTTTGCGCTGGACGTACGGTATTCGCCCATGAAGGCGGGTTTGTGTTTGCCCAGGGTGAAGCTGACGGGTTTGGCTATCTTGCCGGAGATGTAAAGTTCATCCAGTGAGGACGAGGTGTGCGTCTGATTCCATTTGCCGTTCTTGAACTCGTCGCGTCCCTCCAGTCCGCCGATATTCCAGTTGGAAACGAGGGTGAAGCGATTAAGAACCTTGGCCTGTGCGGCGATGCGGAAGCGTCTCCACTCGCTGTTGGTGTTGCGACCATGCTCACGGCCGCCTTTCTCGCGGTCAGCACCGCCTGCGGGATCAACATACCCGTACTGGTACTGGGCGCGGAACTTCACGCGGAAATCCTGAATCCAGGGATTCTCCACCCCATCCCGTTCCGCATTGAACAAATCCAGTCTGTCGGTGATGGACTTGCAGAGGTCGAAGCTCGGCTGTTGCTGCGGGGCAGGGGAGGCCGTCGCATCATTGGCGTTGCAGAGAGAGACTGCACCCAGAGAGAGTGCCATCATGGTCAGTATATTCTTGTTCATACGTTTTATCTATGTTGAGTCGCTGTGGTATTACCCTTGCGACACCTGTAGTATAACCGCAAAAGTCACCATTCGGCAAGTTCTCCACGGTGAAAGAAACGCCACATCTATTGTGGCG
>CAYYKC010000220.1:0-1354 GCA_964471605.1 uncultured Akkermansia sp.
CGCCATTGTAACATTTGCGCCAGACCGTGTAATGCAGCGGATAGAGATGCGAGGGCGTAGCAGCCTGAGCCAGCATATCGAAGTGCTTGAGAACACGGGTAAATCCCTCCGGGCCACAATGCCCCCAGGGTGCCTTGCGACGGCGTTCGGCTACATCCGGCATCTGCTTGGTGAGATTCTTCTTGGCAAGAATCTCTTCCGCAGAATCCCAAGGAGCTGCCGCCGTTGGGTCTTCTGCCAGAGAACGCAGCACCTCCATGAGCGGATGATGCGGCGGGAAAGCAATGACTCCCACAGCCACCAGCCCCTTTTCCTGTGTGCAGAACCAAGTGTCAGCATCCGGGAAATCATCGCTCAGGCATGCGACATCGAGGTCAGTCCAGTAACCGCCCTCTCGGACGAGGAACTCATTGCGGAACCAGTCGGCAAAAGGAGCCAGGCTGCCGTTTTCGTGATAAAATACCGCTTCCTCCGGCAGAATCTCGCGAGCATCACGCACAGTGGTGCCGGACGGAATGTTGTCGTATGGACGGTAAGTGAAGAGCTGAAACTCATGCCCGTGGTCAAGGAATGACTTGATGCAGAGCTGAGCCAGCAAGGGCAGCGTTTCGCCTACCCAGAGACCAGTAATTTTCTGATTTCTCATTGTTTTGTAAGTTAGGTCAGAGTTTAATCCAATGTGGTTCGTAAATATCCTGATAGTCGTAGATATCACCGTTGAACCACTTGGACGGTGCTATTACGCGTTGTGTCTCGCCGAGCCATGCTCCCCACCAGGAAAATGAGGAAGCGGAGATGATAAGCTCCTGCATGGCGGTCATGCGGCGAATGGCATCACAGGGAGAATTGCGGTCAACCTCGATGGTGAAGCGTTCATATTCCGGAATCCCGGCGATGATTTCCGCCGCTGCATCGGGTTCGTCAGAGAAAACGATCAGATGCTTGATTTCCGGCGAAATGTGGGTATAGGCACGGGCAAGAAAGTCCCGGTCAACCACATGGAACTTATGCTGCTGATGCTTGTAGTCGCCCAGACGGAAGTGAATGCCCAGCGTGCCGGGCTGCTTTTCCGCAATAAAGGGCTTGAACAGCTTGCGGATGGCTTCTTTCTGGTCAGCAAAGTAGCGGGAACTCTGGAAGTAGCCACAGATACCGCCCTCCAGCACATCGGCGGGAATCTTGCAGAACGAGAAGCGGGGCTCGCGGTAACGCATGGATTCATTCGCCCCGAACGGCGTGGAGGGGAGCAGCGCAGGTTCGTGTTTCAGGTAATCATGCAGCGCCAAGGAAGCATCGTTGTACGCCCAGGGAACTCGGCAAGGAACATCGTTCCGGAGAGCGTGAGCATAGACGG
>CAYYKC010000221.1:0-1339 GCA_964471605.1 uncultured Akkermansia sp.
AAATGTTTCACGTGAAACAAGGTGTTCAACGCTTCCACCGCATCGGCAGACAAACTCCCGCCATGGAATGCTGAAAATACTTCACGCCCATAAAGAGCACATCGAACGCATCGGTGCCGTCGGTTCTTAACTCTAATGGGTCCACCTCCGTCTCGATGTACTTTTCCTTCGACTTGTCCTTGCGGAAGCCGTCACGGCCTACCTGTACCGACGTGTTCTCCATCGCCACTATCAGGGCTTCGTTGTTCTCCGTGTTGATTTGGATGAACGGGTAAGAGATACCGGCAAAGGCTTCGTTGATGTCCTTGTGCTTCAGCTCGTGTTCGGCGGGGCGACCCATGTCAATGGCATGGACATCCCAACCGAAGCGGTGAAGCTCCTCTATCACGATGTCCTTGAAGTCCTGCTGACCACTGATGGCATAGCCCTTGTGCTTGGCGGTAGTGTCGTAGTAGTAGTGGACAGTGCGGCACGTGGACTTATGGGGTGCATAGTAGGTGTTCCAATCCTGCACCAGCTCACGCAACTTGCGTTCGTTCTTTACGAACATGGACGAAAGCACGTGCAGGGCTTCGCGTCCGTACTTCTCGCTGCGGAACAACTGACCCGTCACGGCCCAGTTGATGTTGGCGTTGTAGTCGAAGGCGAGGTGAAGCGGTAGGTCGGGGTGCAAGTCGCCGTCCTGCCTACAAGTCTTCACTTTCTGAAGCTCGGCAAAGTCGGGAGTGGCATAGTCCGTCACTACCTGCTGACCGCCTACCACGGTGCTGGCTATCTTCAGGTGCATGGCATCTTCCACCGCGGGACAATCCTCCGGCACATAGCCGTGAAGGTTTTCGATGTCCATCTTTGAATAGAAACCGTCGCTGCTGTGCTGCTTCTTCATGTTCAATATCGAGATGGCGAACACCACGGGCGGAAGGTCACGCTTCATCTTGGCGATGTAGTCCACGCCCAGCAGGTCGATGTTGTCGAGGGTCGAAGCCCGCCAGAAGGCGAAGGTGTTGCAACGGAGTTCGTTGATGCGTTTCTGATAGCTCTTGCTTTCCTTGATGGCCTTCATTTCAAAGTATTCCTCGTGCGTAATGAGGTATTCGTGGTTGAAGAGCAGTTCGGCATCGTCCTGATGGATGACGTTGTAGTTGACGAGCCGTTCCACCGTCTGCTTGTTCACACCGGGCACGGAGAGGATGCGGAAGGCTCCCTGACGGGTCTCGCAAGCCTTAGCCACGAGGCGGATTTCCTCACGCTTCTCGGCGGTGGTGACGAGTACCGAGTGACCCGTCTTCTTCGCCCGTCGGCACAGTTCGTTGTAGAAGATGACGCGGTGGGCGTAGCG
>CAYYKC010000222.1:0-1338 GCA_964471605.1 uncultured Akkermansia sp.
GTGATGATATAGGTACCGGCAGTCTGAACCGCAGTTGCCAGGTCAGCAATCTTTTCGCCGTCCTTGGTAATTGTGTAACTGCCATCGGCCAGGCCTTTATACGCTGTGACGACAACCTCGATCTCACCGCTGTAGCCCGCTTCCACGGTATTGATATCCGTGCAAGCCATCAGGGTCACCATACGGTTTTCTACCGTCAGAGTTCCGGTCTTCGTAGAGGAGACTGTGTAACCGTTCACAGCGGTGTAGACAGGCTGAATGGTGTAGGTACCGGCAGTCAGAGTGGTAACATCCGTCACCACAGTGCCATTATCCAGCACCTGCAGCTGCACGCCGAAGTCCACAGTGGTCACGGGACTGTCGTCACTGTTGTGAACCACAGAATAGTTCAGGGTGGGATTCTGACCATATTTGATCGTCGCATCCTCCGCCCGGATGGTAACAGGAATGGGCGTATTGTACATTTCCAGATCAGAGAACCTGGTCATGTAGAAGCTGACCCACATTCCGTCCTCGGAAATGAAGTGCTGCAGGGTTTCCGTGGTATCGCCGTGATGGTGCTTCACCACCAGACGGTCGGGATCGATGCCGGCGGGGATAGGCAGAGTGATCTTCACGGGCACATCCAGCGCGGCGGCGTCGGTAACGCCCTCCATGGTCATGGAGAACAGCACAGCGCTCTCCACATCGGCCTCGTTGGGATCCATGTCATCCTTGCTGATGTTCTCGGGATCACCGATGATCAGCTTGACCTCGCTGACATCCTCGGCCGCATTGGCCACTGCACCCTTGATGTGCTCCGGCTTGACATCGCCGAAGGCATCATGGATCTCCTGACTTGCACTGCCCTCAACACCGGCGGTAACATCCAGTCCGCGCTCCTGCTGAATTACTTCCTCGTGCTCCGCCACCTTGTCCATGACGGTCTTTTCGCCCTCACCGACGGTGATCTCGGAGTTGATCATCTCGTCTCTCAGGTGTTCGGTATCGAAATCCTTCACCGCCTCGATGATGTTGCCACTTTCCTCGCCGACATTATCATCCTTACCGTCAAGGATCTTATGCAGGTCGTATCCGCATACGGTGCCGTCTGCGTATTCGTAGGTACACTTACCCTCTTCGTTCAGATTATGCTGCACCTGAACCAGATCCTCAGGATGCGCAGCCTCTGCCATGGTCTCCTGCTCATGGCTGACCTTCAGGACTGTACCGATCAGACTATCGTCCACAGTCTCGTTCCAGAAAGCACCGTTCTCTATGGAAGTCACACTTGCAGGGAGTACCACCGTGCTGACATTGCAGCCGGTGAAGGCGCCCGCGGGAATGGTGGTGATCTCA
>CAYYKC010000223.1:0-1311 GCA_964471605.1 uncultured Akkermansia sp.
AATCTTCTTTTATCAATGTTATTATAAACACAATATATTTCACCATCCTTATTAATTATTTCCCAATCACCCATTAAAATTTCATTTGGTTCTCGATATAAAGAACCTCTATTTCTTTTGAAACAGTCATAAACTCTTACTTTATCACCAATTCTAAATATTTCTCCTTCTTCAACAAAATGTTCATTATAATATTTACAATATTCAATTATTATATATTCAATTCCAGGTTCATTATGAACATAATTTGGAGTTATTTTATCAATGTTAACTATTTTATATTCTTCATCCCATTCATCATATTCACTTAATTGAATTCCAAATAAAGATGAAGCTTCTTTCAATAACTTTATTAAACCATGATGAGGTTTTTCATTATAATCAGCAATAACGTCGTATAATTCATCTCTATAATCAATATCATAATCATTTTTCTGAAAAGCAATAGATTGTTTAACATCAAGATAATTTGGAATTTCTTCTTTTGAAATATGATTTGGAATAAATTTAACAATATTTCCTTCATTCCATAAAGCTGTATATTGAATTGGAATTGGAGCCAACAATCTAGAATGTTCTCCATTAAACATTTGACGTGCATATAAAGCTTCTGTTAATATTTTGTTTCTAAAATCTTTTTCTTCTTGTATAGATATAAATTCTTTTCTATGTTTCTTTCTAAAATATTGATTAAATTCTGTATTTAAATTTGCATTTGATTTAGGATCTCCAACTTTTGATAAAAACATTTTTGTATAATAATCTCTTAATGTTCTACATAATCTATCTATAGGTGCTGTTTGTGTGTGAATTCCAGGATATGTTATACGTACATTAATATTATGTTCTTTACAAAAATCTTCAAATGCTTTTGAACTAATAGCTTTTTCACCATCAAATATAAGTAAATTAATTTTATTTTTAAGCTCCTTTTTCAATAAATCTTTAAACGCTTCTATCATATCACCTACAGTTTTCCCATTAACTCTTCTTCCAACTGCAAATCTGGTGTTAATATTAATTCCAACTAAATAAATAGCTTGTTGATATTTTAATTTTTCATTTTTAATCTTCTTTGAACCAAAATTACTAAAATACATTAAATCAAACATCCATGTGTTAGGCATTGAATAAAATTTCTTACCTTGTTTTGGTTTATATAAATTGGTTCCTTTATTTTTTGGCATAAATTGATTCCAATATTCATAATCATTTGTCATTAAATTTATTGCTTTACGTGGATCTCTAGCTGTAGATGGAATTAAATTTAAATAATCTTTATTAACTTTGTTTGTAATAATATTACCAGAT
>CAYYKC010000224.1:0-1293 GCA_964471605.1 uncultured Akkermansia sp.
ATGGCAGTACGTCTGTGAGTAAACAGTTCGCCATGCCCGTGGCAGATGTGCTGGAAGAATGCGCCTATGCTCTCCGCTATTTCGAGAAACAGGCTCAAGCTTCCGGCGCATCTGACCATCCTGCTTCCCTCAGCCATGTTGCATGGCGTTTCCCCCTGTAACCCGCCTTTGCTCTCATGAACTTCCTGCAACGATTCGCCGCCCGCATCTTTTTCGGTTCGCATTCAGTCTTTGAATCAGCCAACCGTTCACCCCGGCGTGCGGAAGTCCCCGGAAGTGGCCCGCGCGACACCTCGCTCGACCTGACTCCCGGAGTCCGCTCCGAGCTGGTACGCCGGAGCCGCTATCTGGTGAAAAACTCCGGTTTCTTGCAGGAGATTGTAGGCAGCATGGCCATGTACTCTATCGGAGACGGAATCATGCCCCAACCCGCGAGTAAAGATGCAGCATGGAATAAGCAAGCCCTCGACTACTTCAACCGTTGGGCGAGACACGCCGAAATCACCGGGCGATTCAACCTTGTTACCTGCCAATACCTCGCCTGTATGGCCTTGGAAGTAGACGGCGAGATATTCATCCTGAAAACTGAGGAGGACGGAGTACCGAAGATTCAGCTTATCGAGACGCACCGTATCGGCAGCACCGAGGAAGATACCACCGAAAGCACCATCATTGATGGCATCCGCGTAAACGACCTCGGCAAGCCGCTTTCCTACCGTCTTTTGTTGGATAACGGCAACCATCGCGACCTTGCAGCCCGCGATGTCCTGCACCTCTTCACTCCCATGTCTATCTCCCAGATGCGCGGGTATCCGACCATTCAGCACAGTATCAACCACATGCTGGATGTTGCCGAGTTGCTGGCGCTCGAAAAGCATGCCGTCAAGGACAACGCCGATATCTCGCGCGTCCTCAAAACCAGCCGGGCTGAGGTGGATGACCGGGATTTCCAACTCAATGCCCCGGTTCAGCCCCAGGGAAGCGACCCCGGATTCCTCCAGACCATCCTTGGTGGTAAGCTGGTGAAGATTCAGCCGGACGAAGCTATCGAGAGCTTCCAGAGCAACCGCCCGAGCCCCACGTTCCAAGGATTCCTCGATTTCCTGCACCGGGATAGTGCGCTGGGCTTATTGCCGTATGAGTTCGCCAGCGATTCGTCCAAAATAGGTGGTGCCGGAGTAAGACTTACCGTGGCGAAAGCCGACCGCAGATTCAGTCGCAGACAATCCGTGCTTATAGACCGTATGCTTCGCCCGATTTGGCATTTCGTCATCGGGCATGCCATCACGGCTG
>CAYYKC010000225.1:0-1250 GCA_964471605.1 uncultured Akkermansia sp.
CCAGCTTCGGCATCATCCGCTCATAGGCAAAGCAGGCGTACGAGGGATAGATTTCCGGGGTTTCCGGACGTTCCACCGGGAACTCCAGATGATAGAACCAATTGCAGTATTTGGACTTCTCCTGGTTACGAACCACATCATCAAAGGCGAAGAAGTACCAGCCGCAGTGATTGAAGACGCCGTCGATAATGATGCGGATTCCGTTCGCGTGGAGGGTGTCCACCATCTCACGGAAGGCTTCATCACCTCCGAAAACCGGGTCTACATGGAAGTAATCCAGAAGATCGTATTTGTGATACTCGCCTGCTGCAAAGATAGGATTCACATACACGCAGTTGATGCCAAGGTCTTTCAGGTAATCCACATTTTCTGCAACACCCCGCAGGGTACCACCCAGCTTACCCTTGACGGTCTGGCCATGGTAATCCATCTGGGCAGATTCCAGAGAAATGTGCTTATCGGAAGTTGCAAAGCTGTCCGGGAAGATGTTATAGACCACCGCATCATGCACCCAGTCGGGTACTTTGGCGATATCAGCCCGGTGGTTAAAGGGCAGCTTGAAATATTGGGAGCGGTCGTCTACCAGTTGGTTCGTAAACACATCGCCATAGTACAGCTTGGTTTCATTGCCGTCGTCCAGCTTAAAGTAGTAATAAACGCGGTTATAGGGACTATCCACAATTACCTGCCAGTAGTCATGCAGAAGATCACTGGCAACCCGTTCCATGGGAACTGGGGTGAAGATGATGGGTGTCACCCGGCAGGCGGTGTCGCCGTAGTAAAGCGTTACTTTCTTCAGATCACTCTTTGCAGAGCGTATACGGTAGACGATTCTGTTTTCGTCCAGTCCGTGGCAGTATTCGGACATGGGGATATGGAGTATTGCGTCCAATTTCATCCTTTCACACCTCCCGCAGTCAGGCCGGAAGTCATATACTTCTGGCACATGAAGAAGATAATCAATACTGGGATGGATACCGTGATGGAAGCGGCCGCAAACACGGGCCAGGAACCGGTCATTTCCGTTGCCTGAAGGGAGTTCAGACCCGCTGCCAGTGTGTATTTGCTTTCGCCGGTCATAAAGGTAGTTGCGTAAATGTACTCGTTCCAGACATAGATCAGCACCTGCAAGGCAGTGGTAATGATGCTGGGCTTTGCCAAAGGCAGAACGATCCTCAGAACCACCTGAATGTCGCTGGCTCCATCGATCTTGGCTGCTTCTTCGATCTCTGTGGGGATGGTATCAAAGT
>CAYYKC010000226.1:0-1190 GCA_964471605.1 uncultured Akkermansia sp.
GTTCTGTTTGCGGCCATAGCTATACCGAGGAAATCGCCGCCACGGGCCACAGCTTTACCAGCAACCCCATGAAGTGCGACCTTTGTGAGAAATTCAAATTCTATGCCAATGTAGTCCTGGGCAACAACCTGGACATGATGTTCGCGTTCCCCAAGAGTATGCAAACAGCTTGGACCGATTGCTATGTACTGGCAGTCCGAACCTATGCCAACGGCAGCGAGTCCACAACCACTCGCTATAATATTAACGTAGAGGATGATTGGGGCGAGGTCACTATCAATGGTGTGGACTGCTACATGGTCACCTACAGCGGCTTCGCCGCCAAGGAAATGTGCGACACCATCACCCTGACGGTGTATGACTCCACCGGCGAGGCAATCAGCATTTCCTGGACCGACAGCATTCGGGCCTATGCCATCCGGAAGCTGAATAGTACGGAGAACGAATATCTGCGTACCGTTATCGTGGACATGCTGAACTATGGCGCCGCTTGCCAGAATGCGCTGAACTATCCCACCGAATCTCCCGCTGCGGAAACCCTGGCCACAAACGGCCTGACCGATGAGCAGAAGGGATGGGCTACCAGCACAGAACCGACAGTTGAAGATGATTATGCGGAGGTTCGCGGCGAAGAGGGTACCACCTGGGCTGGCAGTCAGCTTGAAACTACGAGCAACATCAAGTACTACCTGGCATTCCAGCATATTGAGGATGGCATGTATGCCAGCTATTCCTATGTAGGTCATAAAGGCTACCCCGTATCCGGCGAGAAGCTGGACTTCGTTACAGTTGAGGGCAAGCAATGTATCGTGATCCAGGATATGGTCGTCGCGGATGCCCGTTATCCCATTACCGTGACCGTCTATTATGCCGACGGAAAAGTCTATGACACCTGGCAGGATAGCATTGAGGCATATGCTGCCCGTATGACTGAGACTGATGCGGTATTCGCTGCCTTTATGAAGTTCGCGGATTCCGCATACACCTACCTGCACAACAAATAAGGAGCATGACCATGAAACAATTTATGGAACCGGAGATTGAGATCGTGAAGTTCTCTATGCTGGATATTATCGCGACCAGCGGGGATCCAATCAATGATGAGCTTGGCTGGGACGTAGTTTCCTGAAAAATGGTCCCGGCGGTGAGAGCCGCCGGGACATTCCCTTAAAATGCAAAGACGAGAAAGG
>CAYYKC010000227.1:0-1180 GCA_964471605.1 uncultured Akkermansia sp.
TACGCCCAGGGAACTCGGCAAGGAACATCGTTCCGGAGAGCGTGAGCATAGACGGCGGCCACGGCAAACATGATGTTGCCTAAACGCATACCCGCAATGAAATGCGGCGAGACATGAGGTTCTTTATCGTTCATGGTGAAGTGGCTGGGTTAAGGTTACTCCGGCAGCTTTTCCATGGCGGCAAAGACCTCTTTCCACGATTCCATGGAAACTTCCAGCCCGCCCAGTTCCAGACCACGCAGACGTGCGGCTTCTGCAATGTCATCGCGCAGGTTCGGTTCATAAGCCATCTTGGAGGCGTAGTAGATGAAATCGCGCTCGTGGTTACAGAGCCAGCCCGTCTTACCGTGCTGCACCATCTGCTGCCAGCCTCCGCGATTATCCACAATCAACACCGAGCCGCTGGCCATAGCCTCGAAACCGACACGCGGCCAGTTTTCTGTAGTATCGGTGGGCTGTAACACGATGCGGCAATGCTTGTAGAATGTCTGCTGGGAGACCTCGCGCTGATTATGAGCAATCTGAATCCAGTCGAACGGACGCCCGATTTTCTTCTCGCTGCGGGAATCGAAACCAAGGAACAGACCGTGCTTGGGGACAGGGGCGACAAAGGTGTCGTAGATATGCAGCGTGTTCGCAGCAAACTTGTCAGCATCCTGCCGGGAAATGCGCCCGCAGCCGAACTGGTCGGTATCGCGCTCCGTGATAAAGGGGAACGCGTCCGCATGGAAATAGGGCTTGAAGGTCATGAACTGCACCGCCGGATTCGGGTTGAGATTGCGGAGGATGGGCATGACATTCTGCCGGACAGCCTCGTTCTGGTAGAGGAACATGGCAATGTCGCCGTTCTGCATGGCTTCCTTTTCCTTGTCGAACAGCCAGGTCATGCAGTTCACAAAGACAGTACGCTTCGTACGCTTGCGGATGGCGGGCAGACTGTTCAGGAACTCTGCATTGCAGAAGCCCAGCACCGGGTCGCCCGGCTGCACGGCAGACCAATCGCCGGGAGCATGCATGATGACACCGAGGGTGACCATCTCATTGTACAGCGGCTCGGTATGATAATCCCACGAGGGGACGAGGTGAACCTCCATACCCAGCTTGCGCCAGACGATAATCTGGTGATGTAACTCCGTTCCCGCGCCACCGTAGAGGCTGGGGAACCCATTGACGAATACTC
>CAYYKC010000228.1:0-1140 GCA_964471605.1 uncultured Akkermansia sp.
GCAATCTTCTCCAGCGTCTGCGCAGAGGTAAGGATTGCATTGGCGCATCCAACAAACTTATCTTGATTCTCAATCCCGCGGATATCGATTCCGTCCATAGTAGACCGCACAGCTCTAAGCAGGTTGCTTGTATCTTTGATTGTAGAAATTACCGATTCCATAGATTACTCCTTTCCAAGAACGACCCGAATAGCGACATCTTCCGGTGCCATGTGTACTACCTTTGTGTGCTGTGACAGATACTGGTTTTCGTAAAATAGCTGTACCGTTTCACTGGGATTTCCGAAAACCGTCGCAACTTCTACCCAGGATGCGTTCAGGATACGCAGATTGACCTGCGCCGCCTGCGGAAAGGGGTTGAAATAGTCGCAGTCGAACATTTTTCCTGTTGCAGTAATAACTTTTTCCATATTGCCTCCTAAGACCATGCAAGCAATTTTATTGCCGTACCGTCAATAATTTTAGTTGTTTTGTAAACAAGGCTTCCGCCAAGGTAGAATAGACTATCTCCGATTGAAACCCGATTCCAGCCATTAAGTGCACCATTTGAATAGTCAGCATATCCCAGAGAGGTATTGATGCCGCCACTGGTATAGGCGGTCGAAATCGTATTGTATCCGATCTGACTGCCATACACGGAATGACCGGTGAGTGCTGCACCATTCAGCGTGCCATAACCGCCGCCATATTGGATGCTGCCCGCATAAACAGCACCGGAGAACGTACCGCTTGCGGCGCTCAGATTTCCTGCGGAATCTACATAAAAGTTTTTCCCCAACTGGATACCACTGGGGCCGATGTAAATACCCGTGGTATTGGTGCCTCCCCAGGTCTGGTTATTGTAGGACAGGTAATTGGGTGCAATGGTAAAGCCGCCGATCTTGCCGCTGGTTGCGGTAATCTTTCCGTAGACTTCCAGCCCGTCTTTTGTGGCCTTCAGAATGTCCGTGCCGTTGGCCTTGATAGTCCAGGAGGATTCATCAAGCACCCAGCCAAAAGAGGACGCATCGCCGCCGGTCTTGCTTACCTTGGCTTCGATCAGTCCCGCCTGGAGCTGCAGCTGAGTGGTCAGCGTTTCCACATCCGATTTTCTGTCTTCCACTTCCGCAGAGATCCGCGCCGCCTCTACTGCCAGAGATG
>CAYYKC010000229.1:0-1140 GCA_964471605.1 uncultured Akkermansia sp.
CATGTTTGCCCGGAATACAACGGGCTCGATTCAGTTCTCTTGCAAGATGTTTATATAAAATCTCATTCGTCAATGAACTCTTACCGGAACCGGAAACACCTGTAATACAGGTCACAACGCCAATCGGAACCTGTACGTCGATATTTTTCAAGTTATTCTCTCTGGCTCCACGCACAGTAATAAAACCATTTGGCTTTCTTCTGGTAGCAGGAACAGGAATCTCTTTTCTGCCACTCAAATAATCACCTGTGATAGATTCCGGACACGCAATAATATCATCTACTGTACCGCATGCAATGACTTCTCCACCATGGGAGCCGGCGCCCGGCCCGATATCCACAATATAATCCGCCGCACGCATAGTATCCTCATCATGCTCTACTACAATCAGAGTATTCCCCAAATCTCGCAAATTCATCAACGCGCCCAATAATTTGTCATTATCCCTCTGATGCAAACCAATCGAAGGTTCGTCCAAAATATATGCCACACCAACCAATCCGGAGCCAATTTGTGTTGCCAGACGGATACGCTGAGCCTCACCACCGGACAATGTTCCTGTCGCACGTGACAATGACAAATAGTCCAGACCAACTTCGTTCAAAAAGCCAACTCTGGCTCGGATTTCTTTTAAAATCTGATCACCAATTAAGTGCTGCTGATTAGTCAGTTTCAATTCTTCCAAATATGCCTTCAAATTTCTAACCGACTGGTTGGTCATCTCATAAATATTCTTACCACCAACGGTAACCGCCAGGGATTCTTTTTTCAAACGTTGGCCGTCACAAGTCTCACACGGAGTAATACGCATAAACTGCTCATACTCTGCTTTCATTATCTCAGAGGCAGTTTCACGGTACTTTCTCTGCACATTACGAATTAACCCTTCAAACGCCACATCATAAACACCCTCACCGCGCTGACCTTTATAACGTACCTTTAAATTCATACCGTCTGTACCATGCAAAAGCACGTATTTAACTTTCTCCGGATAATCCTTAAACGGCGTATCTAAGTCAAAGTCATACGCCTCCATCAGGCTTCTTAAAATCGCATACGTAAAGCTGCTCTTATCTGTGCAGGACTGCCATCCCATTACCTGAATCGCCCCCTCATTAACGGAAAGTTTCTGATCCGGAA
>CAYYKC010000230.1:0-1133 GCA_964471605.1 uncultured Akkermansia sp.
CGCGTCTTCCTGCTCGGCCAGCCAAGGTAATTTATCAATGGCATCCATCATCACCGCACCCAATTTCTGCTTACCCTCTTCCAGCATGTGCTGATTCACGTGGATACCGTAGTCTCCCATGTCCCGGGTCAGGGATGAAAGGCGGCGTTCCTTTTCGTTCCACAGCGGAGAAAGTTTGTTCCAGAGGTAGTAGGCGTACCAAGCATCCTTGAGACAGTATTCACCCAAGCGTTGCGCCATGCCAAGCCGGACGGCATCATCCCAAGTCTTCCCGCACATATCGGTGCGGGTATCTTTACTGACAGTAACCCCGAACACGCTCTCAACAGCGGATTTCAGGGAACGCCCGTAGCTGAGCGCACTTACCAAATCAGCGGTGCATTGCCACTCGACCTGCAAATCAGCCGGGACAATCCCCAGCTCGCGGAGACGTTCGAAGCAAGCGCGGTCAAATCGGGCATTGTGCGCTACGAAGGTGTGACCGTGGAACTGGCGCCAGTCGAGCTTAGCAGGTTCGCCAACGTAGGAGAACCCCGCCTCTGCCGAATAGACAGAGACGAGGTAGATAGAGCAATCCGGGTGGTGTAGGTAGTGGTGGATGCCTAGAGTGGTGATTGACACCTGCTTGTCGTAATAGGTTTCAAAGTCAATCGCGTAAATCATGGCGGGTATCGGAGTAGCGTTTGATTTTCGGGAAGATATAATCCCAACCTACTTTCGTGAGCATCGGTTTCAGCGAGATGAGTACGCCACCGCCTGAGCTTTCCGAGTATGCGCGACTTCGGGTCATATAGCCGAGGTTCTCGCACAAATCTGAGGGAGCGTTTCGGCGCTCGCCCTGAGTTGATACGAGATAACCACGGTCGCGCAGCCAATGAAGCACCTCTTCCACCGTCATGTCTCTTCCGGCATCCTGTAAGGTGCGGGTCAGTTCATTGATGCTGATGAGTTGGAGTTCAGGCTTCATAATAGACCTCCTTTCCGCGTACAGGAGTGAACCCGGGATAGTAAACAAAGGGGTGGTTGATGCACGGCTGAATCTCGCCATTCACCTTTGCCCAGACCAGATGGAATCGGCAGACGAGGTCGCCCAGGGGCGTGGCCGGGATGCTGAACTCCTCACGGTTGCCAGC
>CAYYKC010000231.1:0-1120 GCA_964471605.1 uncultured Akkermansia sp.
CGCAGGCGAAACGGCGTTTCCTCGTTGGGTTCGATTTTTTTTGAGGCAATGCGAGAGGCCTCCGACAACGCAGGCAGCTGATTTTTTTATTGTCATTCGGGGAAAAACGTGGTAGGCTGGAGCGACTCATGAAGCTCTCGGTTCTCATTCTTCTCGCATGTTCTGCCGCGATCTCCACCGCCTCAGCCGCGCAGGTCTGGGTGGATGGGGTCAGTCAATCAGCCGGCTGGTATGATGCCAATAAGGTGAATCCTTATACCGAAGACGGAGACAATAATTTATGCTGGGCAGCATCAGCATCCAATCTCATTGCCTGGTGGCAGGATAAATACCGGACACCTGCCGGAGTCCCCAACGATATTGACAGCATCTGGGCAACATATAAGAATGCTGCCACAGATGATATCGGCGGGGATACTCACGCCGCTGTTCAATGGTGGCTGACCGGAGTCTATGTTCCCACCAATGATGAGGAGGCAGAACGCTCGATTTTCTCACAGGACGACACCTCCGTGCTACCCGCATTTGAAGGCTATTATTACGGGGAGTACGGAGAAGAAATGGCACGCTGGCCCAATTATGATCTCTTGCGCTGGGAATACCCGCTGCAGGATTTCCTCTGTGTTGATTATCGAGCCTCCGTAACATCCGATAACATCATCTCACTCGTGTTGCAGGGATGCGGCATAGGGCTCGGTATTACGAATGATGCCGCCAGTTTAGGCCACGCCATCACGCTCTGGGGCATTGAATATGATGACAGCACGAATGCCATCTCCCGCATGTGGCTGACTGATTCGGATGATGCACAATACAACTTCGGGCAGGACGGATTATTTGCGGTCGATGTCACGACCCGCGATAATAAGCTGTACATCGATACGCCCGACAGCAACTGGTACACGGAGGGGGAAAATGTCTACATCAGCAATCTCTTTGCCATTAATCCCGCAATCAGTACCGAATGGGGCATCCCTTTAGCCGTCCCGGAGCCCACCACCGCCACCCTTTCCCTGCTGGGGTTAACGGGGCTGCTTGTCCGCCGCAGAAGAAAGTAAAAAACGGGTGGGTCTGTTTCAGATTTGCTGGTGCTCAAGAGACCTCCAGATGACAGAAAAAG
>CAYYKC010000232.1:0-1114 GCA_964471605.1 uncultured Akkermansia sp.
AAATCGGCTCGGTGAGCCGATGAAATTGCTCGCTTTGCTCGCAGTGATGAAAATTTCGCAGCTTATTCCCAATAGGCCGTGGTGTTGGTGGCTCCCGGCAGGTTCAGATACCGCGTGCGCAGCAAATCCGTGTTGCGGTGGCCCATCTGGAGCTGTAGCTCGTGCAGGTTGCGGAAGCGGGCAGCGTGGTAGCTGGCGTAGCTGTGGCGGCACACATCCTGCGGCCAGGGACGCGTCAGGCGATTCCATCCGGCTTTCTGACGCACTGCTCGCCAGTGCCGCTGCCATTGCGGCGGGCAGATGCGCTGCGGGGCAGGGCGGTGGCCGCCTGCGCGCAGAAGATGCAGCGCCGGGCGGAGCAGGGTGACGGGGCGCGCGCCGCCGGTCTTGCTGTGCTGCGGGGCGATGACGACCCGCTTGCCTGCCAAATCCACATCCGCCCAGCGCAGCCGCGCCACCTCGTGCGGGCGAATCCCTGCATAGAGCATCAGCCCCACCGCGGGCAGGCAAATGCCGCCCTTGTACTTCCGCGCCGTGTCCACCAGCTTCTTTGCTTCCTCCGGCGTCAGAATCGGCACCGTCTTTTCCATCACGCGCGGGGCTTCCACCTGCGCCACCGGGTTCTCGCTGCACCAGCCGCGTTTCATCGCCGTGGAGAACACCCCGCTGAGCGTCAGCCGTGCCTTCTGCCGCTGGCGTGGTGTCTCAAAAGCGGCTTCAATATACGCCGCGCATTCCTGAGGGGTGATACTCCGCACCCGCCGCCGCGCCAGCCCGGGGCAGCGCTTCAGGAAACGCCGCGTCACATAGCGGAAATCGCAGAGCGTCCGCGCCCGCCTGTGCTTCCGCGCCTCCAGCGCCGCTTCTACCGCCTTTTCAAAAGTCACCGTGCACTCCTGACGCTTCAGCTCCTCTTCTCCCGCCGCAATACACCGCAACGCCCGCTTCATTTTGCCCCGCCCCGCCCTGATAGCCGCGCACGCCACCTGCGCCGCTTCCAATAAGGGTAATTTCGTGCTCTTCAGTAATGCTAAGGCTGCTGTTTCTACATTTGTTTGTGGTGTGATATACATAAGTTCGTTGCGAATTCGGAATTCGTAAGTCAAGCAGAATA
>CAYYKC010000233.1:0-1097 GCA_964471605.1 uncultured Akkermansia sp.
ATACAGCATTGCGAATGCTGGTATACCCATCGTTATTGTTTAGGTCATTATTCCCAATTATCGGCAAGAATCAAGAGGGCATGAAGATAAACAAATAGCCACAATCTTGATTACACCGACTTCTTGCGGTATAAGTCTGACATTAAGCAACAAATCGCCAAGAACCGTTAGATTTTGCTTGCATCAGCATTCGCAATGCATACCCACCTACCAAAAAAACATGAAAACTGCAAAGGATATCATCAAAGATTTACCATTGAATATCAATGATATTGCCCGACTGGCTCTGGAAGCTACGGAAGAGCTGGGAGCACAGGCGCAAAAGCTGGAACGAACGGAATTGATCATCGTGCTGCGGCGGGTGATTCGCGCGGGGGTGAAGGCAGTACAGGCAGAGGAACACACGGTGTGCTTTGAGGAGGCGGCGTGGGCGAGTGTGGAGGCGCGGAGCTGTCGCAGGGCCACCACGCTGCGGGATTTGCGGCATTTTGTGCGGCGGATGCTACGGATAGATGGGGTGGCGGCGCGACCACTGCGGGCGATGAACACCGGAGAATGCCGGGAGATGTTGAAAAAAGCCTTTGGTTGTAGTAACCACAGTTTCAACAAGGGACGCGCGATTCTGCACAGCATTTTTGCCTACGGGCTGCGACAGGAATGGTGCGGGGAGAACCCGGTGAGCCGCATCGAACCCCGCAGAATACAGGAAAAGGAGATTGTGCCGCTGAGCCCGCAGGAGGTGCAGCGGCTGGAACAAGCCGCACAGCTGCCGGAACACCGGGAGATGCGTTTTTCACTCCACCTTTTGCTGTACAACGGCATACGACCACAGGAAGTGGCGAGGTTGAACGAGCGCCACATACAGCCGGAACAGGGGCGGGTCATCATCCCGGCCGCAGGCAGCAAGACAGGAGGAGGTCGAGTTCTTCCGCTGCGCAAAAGGAATCGATTACAGGGCATCGCCCTCCGCATTCCCCGCAACTGGCAAAACCGCTGGCGGGCGTTGCGGAGAGCCGCAGGATTCACCGATTGGCAGGCGGATGTGTGCCGGCATACCTTCGCGAGTTACCATGCGGCGTATTTCCGGGATTTGGGGG
>CAYYKC010000234.1:0-1079 GCA_964471605.1 uncultured Akkermansia sp.
GCTCTTTGATGAATCTTCTCTCGATGGCAAGTTCAAAGCCAGCGAGATGATTGCCAAGTGGCAGGACAAAGGATGGATAACCCGCACAGACAACGAACACCCGCTTGCTTACATGGCAGCCGCCATGCGCAACCTCTGCACGCTCATCAATCACCACATCGGCAATGCCCCCAAGGTGGAGCTGGTAAAGCGCGGCAACAAGGCCCTCGTTATCCCCGAGGGAACACCTGAATCCCAGTTGGGGATTCTTATCAACAAATTCACACGCTCGTGAAAAAGAAGGCCTCCCAGAGCTGCCACTCGGGAGGTCTTTGGAAAAAGTATTATCAGAACATCCGTTCCTGATGAGGTCATGATAGCATATCGAAGGGTTTTGTCAACTCTTTTTTAGGTTTAAGAGCCTCTATTTTGAAAGAAACGCGCACGGCAGGTGGCAGCCTGCCGTGCGGAGCCTTACATGCTCATCGGATGAAATTCATCACAAACAGGATTACCTGTAAAATGAGCATTATCAGCTCTATCATGATTCGGATGTTCATGAGTATCTTTTTCCACCAGCCATGTTTAGCTGCTGTTCCGTACCCTTGCGGCTACGTTACCATCAGCGGTAAGGACTGGCTTACTTCCCGCTGACGGTGTACGTAGACACCCGCCATGCGGCATGTCGGCGGAAAAGCGGGGAGATTCTACCAGATACGAGAATCTCTTTCAAGTGTTCCGGGCAATGCTTTTTTGACATGTTGCTTGAAGTATGCCTACAATCTCTATTTCCTCCCGCGAAGACAGCAATAATCGTTCCATGGTTCAGCCCCCGGCTCGCACCGAATCCGGGCTGTCCCTGCGTCCTATTTCTCTTGGCTCGCTCGAAGTCCTGCGCCAGCTGGGCAACCCGCTGGCTTTCGGCAATGCCGACATGACCAACATCGACACCCGCACGCTCACCGAGTTTATCTGGGTACATGCTGCTCCGCTCGATGAGGTGGTCGAGACTGTCTACAATGCTCCCTCCCAGGTGAACCGCAAGGCGGCTCTCTTTGCCATGAGCATCAGTCCGGCAGAGCTGCGTACCATCACCTCGG
>CAYYKC010000235.1:0-1068 GCA_964471605.1 uncultured Akkermansia sp.
TGCTGATTGACGGTAAGGTGGCAGGCCGCTGGAAGAAGAAAAACGGCAAGCTGACAGTAACCCTGTTTTCATCTGCCGATCACAAACTAATTTCTGACAGCGCCACCCGACTGTGGAATGATCTAAGGCAGATTGAGTATTTGCAAAATTAGCCCAAGGCTTTTTTAATTACCCACTTGACTCTCACCTTGCGTCATAGTCTATAATCCTCTTGACGGGAGGGAAAACAATGAAAACTGTAAAAGAAGTCAGCCGCCTGACTGGTGTGAGTGTGCGCACACTCCACCATTACGATGCCATCGGCCTGCTGAAGCCGACCCGGGTTACGGAAGCAGGCTACCGGCTGTATGACGATACGGCCCTGCGACGGCTGCAGACCATTTTGCTGTTCCGGGAACTGCAATTTCCGTTGAAGGAAGTCAAAGAAATTCTGGATAACCCCGGATTTGATCCCATGGACGCCCTGGAGCAGCAGATCCACCTGCTTGAGCTTCAGCGGCAGCACCTGGATACACTCATTTCCCACGCCCGTAAGATTCAAATGACAGGAGTGACACTTATGGACTTTTCACCCTTTGACCGCAGCGAAATGGATAAACACGCAGCCGAGGCGAAAGCAAAATGGGGCAACACGGATGCCTATAAGGAGTTCGAGCAGAAGACGGCAGGTCATACGACCACACAATTGAAATCCACCGGCGATGCTCTGATGGATATCTTTGCAGAGTTTGGCACCATCCGCCTCTTATCTGCCGCATCGGAAGAAGCACAGACACTGGTCGCCAAGCTGCAAGACTTCATCACCGAGCATTACTACACCTGCACCAAGCAGATTCTCCGTGGACTGGGCCAGATGTACATCGCTGGTGACAGTATGACCGAGAATATCGATAAAGCAGGCGGCAAAGGCACCGCAGAATTTGCCCATCAGGCAATTGAAGTTTACTGTAAATGAGAAACAGGCTCAGGATTATGAACGATCCTGAGCCTGTTGCTATATTCAGAGTTTCTCCACCGGGAGCCAAAGCTCCACATAGCTTTCTCCCCGATCCTCCTCACTGGGAGGGC
>CAYYKC010000236.1:0-1054 GCA_964471605.1 uncultured Akkermansia sp.
TCGCGGCTCCTCGCGGACTTTCACCGCAGTGCGCATATCGCGTCGGTCGTACAAAAAACGCTGCCACCCGTGACGGGCAGCAGCGTTGGAAATTGATTGCGCTGTCAGGCAAACTTTATTTGCGGCGGCGGCGAGCAGCCAGACCGGCCAGAGCCAGCAGGCTCAGCGTAGCCGTGGTCGGCTCGGGTACGACGGGTGTGGGTGCTCCATAGGCAGCGACCTGATCAGCCGTCAAAGCAGAGTTGAGCAGCTGGAAGTCAGCAATCTGACCGGCCCAAGGACCTGTAGTCCAATCCTTAGCACCGTTACCGATACCTAAACCAACCCCTGGCTGATTAACGGCTGTCGGTACGGTGACCGAACCTACAGATGTACCATCCACGTAGAAAGTGGCGTTGTTATTGGTGGCATCATAAGTCAGTGCAAGAGTGTACCATGTATCAAGGGTAAGGCTATATGAGGTTTCAGTATGAGTCTTACCCTTGGTTGTCACAGACAGACTGTCTGCTGTGGCACTCAGGCCTAAGCCCTCCCACTTGTCGCCAGAACCAAAAATATAGATACGGTTTTCGCTACCACCGTATTCCGCCCAAGAAGCAATCTTCAAGGTTGTTACGAGTGTGAAGCTGCCTTCGTTTTCTCCGGCACTTGTAATGCTTTTGTAATCACCAGTGGTGGTAACAAAGCCGGTTTTATCGAGCACAAGAGCCTTACCGTAGCCTTCGAGACCACTGTCAACGTATATCGGGGTACTTGTACTTTCACCCAGATTCTTCCAAGTAAAGTCTTCTCCCAATGTGTCCTCAAAGGTGAGATGCAGGTTCTCGAAAGCCGAGGCCCCACCGGCCAGAGCCAGCAGGGAGATAATCGCCTTTTTCATTTGTATTGCCTTTTCTATATGTTTGTTGTTGTTGGTTTCAGCGAGCTGCCCGGGGATACCCAGTTCTACGCGCGTCGGAATGCTGAGAGACCCGTGCCTCACTCGCCGGAGGGCAGTATATCGCATTCCGAATGCGATGCTGCGCGGGAGTATGAAATCGGCACGCGAGTTTTA
>CAYYKC010000237.1:0-1044 GCA_964471605.1 uncultured Akkermansia sp.
CACAACATATTATGACCAATTCATTTGTGACAGGCGGCATCGTGCTCGCCAATGCTCTGGCCGTGGTTACTATTGCCACCGCCACTGAGCTCAATCCTATTCTGGAGTGCATCCAGAATGGGGCATCCGTAGGTGCCATCATGGGTATCTTCCTCTGGCGCGAAGTGAAACGCGCCGAGCGTTACGAGAACCTCTACAATGAGGAGCGTAAGCTCCGCCATGAGGCAGAACGTAAATGCTCCACCTGTCAGTTTGTCCGCCGCGCCAACGCCGAGTTCCTCGACCGCCATTCTGACAGGGACGGCAACAATTCATCCACGTAACCACCGCCAACAAGGCGCAAAAAGCCACCTTGCCGGGTAGGAAAGGCAGCCCCGGGAGCAACGGCTCCCCAACGGACACCGCCTCCTCTTGGCAAGGTGTTTTTGTTCCCCGAGTTAGTGGTGGTGATTCAATGCTTACTGTAAGAGTTTGCTCTTGTCGGACGAACGCTGAAAGATAGGATTATGAATGCTTTATGAGATTCCACGACTGCGTTGTTTGCTCTCTCTCTATGTTTCGATTGCACCTTGGGTTAATGTTTTCTTATCGGGTATTGTAAATGCTTGATATTGCTAACCTTGTGGTTCGTTTTGCTTGTGCGGGGTAGATGCCTACTATCGCATTTAGCGGAGGCCTACGGAGGCTTGCGGTGTGTTTATGCCTCCCGGATTGCATTTAACGAGCCTATTTCACCCCGGAAGGGCATCTGCGTGCGAGCGCGTAACGCATTAAGCAATAGCGAAAAAGAAAACAGGCAGTAGATTCGTTAAAAATCTACCGCCTGCTTGGTGAAGTGGAGCATAGCGGGTTCGAACCGCTGACCTCTTCAATGCCATTGAAGCGCTCTACCAACTGAGCTAATACCCCGCCTGTATGTTGTCCCTTGCAGGACGCGCGCATTATACACGTCCGGCCTGTCCTTGGCAAGACTAAAATGATTTTTTTGAAAAAAATGGGTCTGTTTCAAATCTGCTGGTAGTAGAAACGTGAGGTCTTGTGCTT
>CAYYKC010000238.1:0-1025 GCA_964471605.1 uncultured Akkermansia sp.
TATTTTTTTCAACATTTTAAATAGAAAAGTCTGTACATCGCATTCGGAATGCGATGTACTGTCCTTTGGCGAGTGCGGCACTAATCTTTCAGCTTGCTCGTTACTACACAACAAATATGTGAAAAATACAACAAAAATGAAATAGGCGATTATCTCCCTTCTGACTCTGACCGATCTGGCTGCTCGTCGCCGCCGCTGAAGCTATGGCGTGACAAGTCGCTGTCACAAGTAATTGATTACTTGCACGTTTACCTATCAATCAAGACCGCTGCCTTTATCCGGCAGCGGTCATTTTCTTTACAGCCAGCACGGCATGCGTGCTGCGGAGAAAGTCTGCGCCAGGCAGCCCCTATATTTTAATCACATCCGAGATTTATTCCTCGTCAAACTCCGTTTCTGATTCGGCAAGGCCGGGAAGCTTTTCCAGGGCTGTCTTGATTTCATCAAACTCCTCACAATCTGAGATTTCCAGCTCGTTGAATGCCTCGATCTGCTTGCGGAGTTTGGCGTAGGAGGTCTTCAGCTCGCGCGCACGCTTCTTGCGCTCCTCATCCATGGCGGGGCCGGTGGGGCGCTTTGCCGGGTCGGCATCGCCCAGCGCCGTCTTTTTCTTCTTACCGGAACCGGTCAGTTCAAGAATTTTTTCTGCCTGTTTTTTGGCGCTCTTGGCATCCTTCACCTTCTTGAGCAGGCTCGCCAGCTTCTTGTTGCGCTTCAGTTCATCCTTCACGTAGGCAGATGCCTCCTTGCGAGCCTCGCGCATCTCAGCGGCCTCTTCCTTGGTCGGCGCGGCTTCCTTTGCCGGAGCTTCATCGGCAGGTTCTGCCAAATCCTGAGCCATTACCGGGCACATCACCAGCCCCAGCACCATCATCACGAGAATCAGAAATCGTTGCATGTGTTGCATCGTGGCACCATACTCCGCTTTTGTCAAGCACTTACTCACCATTTTTCCCTGAAATTTCTGAAATTCTCGGTGAATTGCAAGTTCAAATGCAACACTTTTTGAAAAAAATGCACTCTTA
>CAYYKC010000239.1:0-1011 GCA_964471605.1 uncultured Akkermansia sp.
CACACCGACGTGGACGCCGTGTACTCCGGCGATATCGCCGCTATCGTGGGTCTGAAGAACGCCACCACGGGTGACACCCTGGCTACTGACGACTTCGACTACACGCTCGAGCCCCCGACCTTCCCGGACACCGTGATTTCCATGGCCGTGGAGCCCCTCACCAAGGGTGACCAGGAGAAGATGTCCAACGCTCTGCAGCGCCTTTCCGCAGAAGACCCCACCTTCCGCGTCAAGACCGACGAGGAAACCGGCCAGACTATCATCGCCGGTATGGGTGAGCTTCACCTCGACATTATCGTGGACCGCCTCAAGCGCGAGTTCAAGGTAGAGGCCAACACCGGTAAGCCCCAGATTGCCTACCGCGAAACCATCACCAGGTCCGCCGACCGTGTGCAGGGCAAGCTCGTGAAGCAGTCCGGTGGTCGTGGTCAGTACGGTGACGTGGTTATCGCCATGCGTCCCGGCGAGCGCGGCACGGGCCTCAAGATTGCCAACAAGATTGTGGGTGGTGCCATTCCCAAGGAGTACATGAACGCCGTGTACGCCGGTCTGAATGAGGCCATGAACTCCGGTTCCGTTGCCGGTTACCCGGTGGAAGACGTGGAAGTGGACGTCATCGACGGTTCCTACCACGAAGTGGACTCCAACGAAAACGCTTTCAAGATGGCTGCCATCTTCGCCATGAAGAACGCCTTTGCCAAGTGCGCTCCCGTGCTGCTGGAACCCATCATGAGCGTGGAAGTCGTCACCCCCGCTGAAAACCAGGGCGACATCATGGGCGACCTCAACCGCCGCCGCGCCCAGGTGAACAACATGGAGCACAAGGGCAGCGAGTGTATCCTCACCGCTTCCGTGCCGCTGGCAGAGATGTTCGGTTACTCCACCGACATCCGTACCCTCTCCAAGGGTCTGGCCTCCTACTCCATGGAACCCTCTCACTTCGAACAAGTACCCCAGAACCTGGTCGCTCAGATCGTCAAGGCTCGCGGTGGTAACAACTAAACCAACCAT